>DASQSQ010000168.1:0-13906 GCA_035642315.1 Mycobacterium sp. | reverse complement strand
TTCCAGGTAGGTACGGAGCGCGGTGGCGTACCCGGCTTGGAAGTCGCCGGCATCAGTCACGCGTCATCCTGACGTACCCCGGTGACGCGCGGCGAGCACCAGGGCGTCGTCGTTGCCTTTGGCGTGCGTGTGCAGAATTTGGTTGGCGATCGTCAACGACGAGGCAGAGAAGTCGATGCCATCCAAGTGGTCCTCGACGACACCGTCGCTGGCGATCACCAGCAGATCCCCCGGACGGATCGGAACTTGTTGCGGTGTCAGCGCTTCGGGTATCCGGTAGCCGACGATGCCGCCCGCCAGGCGTGCCGAGGACCGCACCTCGACACCGGCCGGGTGTTTGGCGACAAGGTCGGCGGTGACATTGCCGATGCCGATCCAACTCAGGGTGTCGGTGCGAAAATCGATGTGCGCCAATGTCATCGCAGCCCCTCTGGTGCCCAACAAGGCTCGGTGGCACCGCTGAACGAGCGCGTCGAGTGACTCAGCCCGACCAGACCGCAGCACGTCCACGCCGCACTTTGCCGCCTCAGCGGCTTCCGCGCCGTGACCGAGACCGTCCAATACACCGAAGAGGGCGCCGGCGCCATCAACGTCAACGGCGATAACCTTGTCGCCGCAGATGTTTTCACCGGGTCGCGCGCTCGCCTTGGCCGCCCATTCCATCGGCCCCAGCCAACCATGCTCAGCCATTGTTCGGAATCCACTTCCACATCTCGATGACCGTTCCGTGACCCGGTGTGGACTCCACGATCATGCGGTCCATTAGCCGTCGCGCGCCGGGCAGGCCGAGGCCCAATCCGCGACCGGTGGAATAGCCGTCCTCCATTGCCCTTTCGATGTTGGCAATTCCGGGACCGTCGTCTTCGGCACGCACCACCAGCGCCCGGCGGCCTTCCCGGTCTTCCACCCAAACCCGAATCGTCCCGAAACCGGCGTAGCTGGTGATGTTGCGGGCGACTTCCGAGATCGCCGTTGCGATCATCGTGACATCGGTCAACGAGAAACCCAGGTTGCGGGCCATCTGATGACCCACCTGACGCGCCGCGACGATGTCGTCGGGGTTGCCGACATCGACCTTGACGTCATCCTCCACCGTCGAGTCCGATCGATTTCCCCAGCCCCAGGTGCCGATTCAGCAGCGCCAGGCCCTCTTCCAGGTCCAGCGCCGTGTACATATCGTCGAACATCAATCCCAGCTGGACCATCGCAAACGCCACTTCCGGCTGCAAGCCGACGATTACGGTGTCCGCGCCACGTAGCCGCGTCATGTGCGCGATCGTGCGCAGCGACCGCGCGGCGAAGGAGTCCATCACGTCGATGGCGGTGACGTCGACGATGATCCCCTGTGCGCGGTAGCGGCTGACCCGCTCCATCAGGTCGTAGCGCAGTCGCTCGGTGTCGGAGTCGGTCAGCGCCGCCTGCACCGACGCAATGAGGATTGGGCCCTGCTTCAGGATTGGTACTGGCATGGCGCGCTCGTATTAGCTCTCAACGCTTTACTGTTACCCGCCCGTTTCGCCGGTGCGGGTGACCTCGTAGCCCAGCAGACGTTCGGCTTCTTCGATACCGCCCTGCAGGTCACCGACGGCGTTCATCTTGGAAAGATCCAGCCCGATCGTCACCAGGGTGAGCGCGATCTCCGACGACAGGCCGGTGATGATCACGCTGGCGCCCATCAAGCCCGACGCGTCGACGGTCTGCACCAGGTGGTTGGCCACCGTGGAGTCGATGGTGGGCACACCGGTGATGTCGATGACGACGACCTTGGCGCGGTTGGCGCGAATAGCTCTCAGCAGCTGCTCGGTGACCTGCCGGGCGCGCTGACTGTCCAAAACACCGATGATCGGCAAGATCAGCAACTGCTCCCGCACCTGCAGCACCGGCGTGGACAGCTCGCGAATGGCTTCCTGCTGCTGGCGGATGATGCGCTCGCGCTCCTGCACGAAGCCGACGGCGACGGTGTTGGCGATCCGGTTGGCGGCAGGCTCGTAGGCGTCGAGCACCCGGTTGAGCAGGTCGAAGTCCGTCTGGTACTTCTCGAACAGCGAGCGGGCCAGCACGTCACGCAGCAGCAGCACGATGCCGACAACCTCATTGGTCTCGACGCCACGGGGAATGATGCGCTCGGACAGGTCGCGTGCGTAGTCCTGGAGCGCCTCGACGCTACCGGTCTCGAGCACCTCGACGTAGCTGTCGTACACCGTCGTTGCCTCGGAGAAGATCTCCTCGGGCGACATGGCGGTCAGCAATTCGGCTTCGGTGATCCTGCGGGCCCATTCCTCGCGCAATCCCGTTCGGTTCTGGCGTAAGTGCTGCACCAGCTGTGGCAGCAGCAAACCTGCACTCGAGATTCCCGGCGCCTGATTGGCGACGCTCGTTCCCGACAGATCTATCGTTTGATCCGACATCGAACCTCCCGGCCCCTCGCAGCGGGCATAAGTCCCGCGGCCAAGACTAACCGCTCCACGCCGACCGAGGAGTTGAAGTAATATTTCTGCCAGTTTGCGGCGGCGGCACCGGGTCGGCACCAGGTCCGCCAGGCGCTCTGGGACACCCGACTAAGGATGGCCGTTGTCAGCTGCGGATCCGATCACGACCTCCGTCGCTCGCCGCGAGGGGGTCGCCGTGGTAACCGTCGGTGGCGAAATCGATTTGAGCACCGCGCCCGCTTTTGAAGCGGCAATCACGGGAGCGCTTGACGACGACCCGCCGGTTCTCGTCATCGAACTTTCCGAAGTGAGCTTTATGGCATCGGTAGGTCTGCGGATCCTGGCCGCCACCCACGAAAAGGTCAGCAAATCAGCTCAGGTCGCGATAGTGGCCAACAATCCGGCGACGAACCGACCGATGCAGTTGACCGGTCTCGACAAAGTCATGTCCATGTATCCGACACTGGACGACGCGTTGTCCGCGGTAGGTACCGGTCGGAGTAACTAGACGGCGCGCAGCACCTGGCGGGCGATCGCGTACTTATGCACCTCGGTCGGGCCGTCGTAGAGCCGGAAGGCTCGCATATCCGAGAAGATCATTCCCACCGGTGTCTCGTCGGAGATGCCGATGCCGCCGAGGATCTGCACGCAGCGGTCGGCGACTTTGAACAGCTCCTCCGAGACGTAGGCCTTGACCATCGAGCTTTCGTGCCGGCCCGTGCCGCGGTCGCCCTTGTCCAGAGTCCAGCACGCCCACCAGATCGCGAGTCGGCATTGCTGCAAAGCGATTTCGTTGTCGGCGATCATGAAACTCACGCCTTGATGCTCACCGAGCGGCTTGCCGAACGCGGTGCGTTCACGCGCGTGCTGCACCGCAATCGACTGTGCGCGAGAGGCCGCTCCCAGCCACCGCATGCAATGCGTCAGTCGTGCCGGCGCCAATCGCATTTGTGCATACCGCAGGGCTTGCCCGACCTCGCCGAGCACGGCCGACGACGGCAGCCGCAGGTCGGCGAACCGCACCACGCCGTGGCCTTCGACGTAGTTGCGGTCCATCGTGTTCATCACCCGTTCGAGCTCGATGCCCGGGGTCGCGCCGTCACACAGGAACAGCGTCGGACCGTCGGGGCCGTGTGGGTTGGGCGCGACGCGCGCCATGATGATCCACGTCCGGGCGCCGTGCGCGCCGGTGATCAACCACTTGCGCCCGTTGATGACGTAGTCGGTCCCGTCGAACTTCGCCTCGGTGGCCAGCTGGTTGGGATCCGAACCGGCGCCGCCGGGTTCGGTCATCGCGAATACCGACCGCTGCCTGCCGTCGATGACCGGCAGCAGGAATTGATCAACTTGCTCGGTATTGGCGACCTTGCCCAGCAAGAACATGTTGCCTTCGTCGGGCGCGGCGCAGTTCAGCGCCACCGGGCCCAGCGTCGACCAGCCGGCCGCCTCGAACAAGACCGCCTGCTCGCGGTGCGACGGCTCGCGACCGCCAAAATGCTTGGGCGCCTGGAAGGTTAGGAGCCCGGCTGTGCGGGCCAGCTCCACCAGCTCGGTGCGCAGCTCGTCATCGGGGCCGTGTCGGGTGAGGCGCGGATCGGTCTCGTACGGCACGATCTGCTCGGCGACAAAAGCGCGGATCTCGTCGCGCAGCGCCGCCAGGTCCGCGGGGATGTCGAAGTCGATCATGCGCTCTCCATCAGGGTCAGTGCCTGCTCGAACAGACTCACCGTGGCCGCATGCAGGAGTTCGCCGACTTCCTTCGGTGCTTTACCCGCGCTGGCCCTGGCCTGCGTGCCCTCCAGCACGATGCCGAGCTTGAAACAGGCCAGCACGGTGTACCAGGTGATGTGGGACAGGTCCCGGCTGGTGTTACGCGCATACTGCTCCACCAGATCCGAGGCGCTGGCCAGTCCGCCCTTCTCAAACAACGTGCCGCCAAACGCGCTGGTTGCGTCGGACTGCCGCCAGGTGGCCAGCAGCCAGCCCAGATCCAGCAGCGGGTCACCGATCGTGCACATCTCCCAGTCGACGATGGCGACGACTTCGGGACCGGTGCGAGAGAACATCACGTTGGCCGCGTGGTAGTCGCCGTGCATGATGCCCGGTGTCCACACCGACGGTCGACCTTGCTCGAGCCACTTGGCGACGTCGTCGACCCCGGGGATGTCCGGCCCGGGATAGTTGTCGAACTCCCGATACGATTCCAACTCCGAAAGCCACCGTGGCACTTGGCGTTCCAGGAAACCTTCCGGCTTGCCGAAATCACCGAGGCCGACGGCGCGGTAGTCGACGGCACCCAGTTTGGCCAGGGCTTCGGCCATCGACAGTCCCATCCGGAACCGCACGGCCGGGTCGCCGGCATGCAGCGGGGGTAGCTGTTCGCCGGCGTTGAAGCCGTCGATGGGCTCCATCAGATAGAAGACCGCGTCGCCGAGCACGTTCGGGTCGTCGCAGCTGGCGATCAGGTGCGGGTGCGGCACGTCGGTGCCGGCCAGCGCCGCCAGCACCTGGGTCTCCCGCATGATCACCACGTTGGTCCGCGGACGAAGATGCTTCGGCCCGCGTCGCAGCACGTAGGGTCGGCCCGACCTGGTGAACCGCAACATGATGTTCTGCGTACCGCCGCTGATCTTGGCGACGTCCTCCAGCGGGCCGTCGCCTAACCCCTGTTTCGACATCCACTCGGTCAGGGCGTCGAGCGCTTCTGGGTCGTCCACGTTGCTGAAGCTACCGTCTGCAAGGATCGGGCTATGACGCCACCGGTGATTGCGCGCTGGACCTCGATCATCGAGAACGGCCGGACCGACGAACTGGACGCTCTGATCGCCGACGACGCCGTATTCTTCTCGCCCGCCGTCTTCACCCCGCAAGAAGGCCGACAGAAGACCCTGAAGTATCTCAAGGCAGCTGCAAAGGTGTTCGGCGTAGGCGATTTTCGCTATGTCGAGCATTGGTACAGCGACCAGTCCGCGATCCTCGAGTTCGCGGCGACCATCGACGGCATCCACGTCAACGGGATCGACATGATCCATTGGAACGACCAGGAGCAGATCGTGTCGTTCAAGGTCATGCTGCGGCCGTTGAAGGCGTTGCAGGCGATCATCCCGGCGATGGCAGAGTTGTTGCAGCAGTAGCTTGATGAGTGACCGGCCCGCCCGACTGAGCGACGTCCATGAGATCGCCGCCGCGATGCCCTATGCCCGGCGGATCGAAGGGCCCAAGGGCAACGCGATCTACCAGGTCGGCGGCAAGTCCTTCGTCTTCTTCCGCACCCCGCAACCCGACGCCGTCGACCCTGACACGGGAGAGCGCATCGGCGACGTGATCATGATCTGGGTGGAGTCCGAGAGCGACAAGTTGGCGCTGGTGCAGGACCCGAATTCGCCCTTCTTCACCACCGATCGATTCGACGACCATCCGTCGGTGCTGATCCGGGCCAGCCGGTTGGCCGATATCAGCAAAACCGAACTGGCCGAGCTCATCCAAGACGGCTGGCTTTCGCGCGCGTCGAAGCGTCGGGCGGCCGAGTGGCTCGCCGCGAACCGGCCGTAGCCGATTGAGCCCAGCGCCTTCTCAGCCAGGCGGCGTACTGTCCGGTGCTGGCTGCAGATGGGAGAACGACAATGCCGCGAACCGACAACGATTCCTGGGACATCACCGAGAGTGTTGGCTCAACAGCACTCGGGGTTGCTGCGGCTCGCGCCGCCGAAACCGAAAGCGCAAACCCGCTCATCCAGGATCCCTTCGCGCGAGCATTTCTCGAGGCGGCCGGCGACGGCATGTGGAACCTGATGGCGAATCCAGCCAAGGCTGCCGAACTGACGGACGACGCGGAACTGCTGGCCCATCTGCAGGTGATGATCGACTTCATGGCTGTGCGGACAGCGTTTTTCGACGAGTACTTCCTCAACGCGGCAGCGGCCGGCGTGCGGCAGGTGGTGATCCTGGCCGCCGGTTTGGACGCGCGCTCGTGGCGGCTGCCATGGCCCGACGGGACCACCGTCTACGAGCTGGATCAGGCCAAGGTCCAGGAGTTCAAGTCGACCACCCTGCAGCGTCGCGGCGCACAACCGACGGCGCGGCTGGTCAGCATCGCGGTGGACCTGCGGCAGGACTGGCCAACGGCGTTGCAGCAAGCGGGGTTTGACCCATCTCGGCCTACCGCGTGGTCAGCCGAGGGGCTGCTCCGCTATCTGCCGGCGCGGGCCCAAGACCTGCTGTTCGAGCGCATCCATGCGTTGAGTCCGAAGGGCAGTTGGCTGGCTACCAACGCACCCGCGGAGAGCGCACTGGATCCCGAGCGGTTGGCCCGCCAGCGTGAACAATCGCATCGCCTGCGCGCCGCGGCGGCTCGGGTGCTCGACGCTGAGGTGCCCGCAGATGAAGACCTGTGGTACCCGGAAGAGCGCACCGACGTGACGGGTTGGCTGCGTGAACACGGCTGGAACGCATCGGCAATCACCATGAGCGAGATGCTGACTCGATACGGACGCAACCTCCCGGCAGACGACGTCGTGCCGCCAACCGTCTTCGTCTCCGCGCAGCGCAGCTAGCGAGTCGTTGGTGCGCAATAGGTTTGGGTGCTCCGCGAGGTAGGTCCTCGTTTCGATCCCCGACGCGGCGCGCAGCGGGCCACCGCTTGAACCGCCGCCCCGCAGACCCCGCAAACCGCTGCCGCAGTACTCATCGGGACGCCGCAGCTCAGGCGCGCTTTCGGGTCGTTAGACCTATGTGGAATTGCCATGTTTGAATACGTGTCGGCGCGGGTATTTCGGTTGGGCTATTTGCCCGACGGTTTTTGCTCCGACATCGATGGAGGCGAGGATGCGTGGCGGAGGTTTAATCAGTGCGATTGTGGTGGTCTGGTTGGTAATCGGCGTTGTGGCCGCATTCCAACGGGGCTACCTTAAGAACAGCGACCAGAATTGCGCCTCATTGGGCACTATCGCGGTCACGGTGCTCGTCGGTCCCCTGAATTACGCGGGTGTCAACCCAAAGGTGACCGATTGTCATTTGCCGCAGCCGAGTTCGATGCCCGCCATGGACATCGAGCACCTGATTGGAGTGGAGGCGTCATGATTTTCTTAGGCATCCTCCTGCTGGTCTTGGGATATTTCCTCAAGGTGCCGATCCTGGGAACGCTCGGCATCATCTTGTTGGTCATCGGTGCGGTGCTATGGGTTCTAGGCAGTGTTGGCCGCCCAGTCGCCGGCCGACGCTACTGGTACTGACGTGAATCACCGGTAAAAATCCTCATCGAAACATCTGAAAGGACCTTGACATGATCATCCTGGGAATCATCTTGCTTGTCGTCGGTTACGTACTGCCACTGCCTATCCTGATCACCATCGGATGGATTCTGGTAGTCATCGGTGCGATCCTGTGGATTCTTGGCGCAGTCGGCCGTCCGGTTGGCGGCCGTAAAGTCTGGTTCTAGCTGCTCACCAGCAGCCCGGGGCCGTTCACAGCGGACGCATAGCAATGTCATAGCACCGACCCATCGTGCTGGGCATACTTTGAAGCTGTGAGCCAACCCCATGCACCCGTCGAGCGGGTCGTTATGCGCCGCGCCGACGGGAACCCGATCAATGTGCTGGTGGTCGACGACGAAGCCGTCCTCGCCGAGATGGTGTCGATGGCGCTTCGTTACGAAGGCTGGAACATCGCCACCGCCGGCGACGGCGCGGCGGCGCTGGAGTCCGCCCGGTCGCAGCGGCCCGACGTGGTCGTCCTGGACGTGATGTTGCCCGACATGAGCGGGCTCGACGTCCTGCGGAAACTGCGCGAACAGAATCCGCAACTGCCGGTGCTGCTGCTCACGGCGAAAGATGCGGTGGAAGACCGCATCGCGGGCCTGACCGCCGGCGGCGACGACTACGTCACCAAGCCGTTTAGCCTCGAAGAGGTGGTGTTGCGACTGCGGGCACTGCTGCGGCGCACCGGGGTGACAACGGAGGACAGCGGCGCGCAGCTCGTCGTCGGCGACCTGGTGCTCAACGAGGACAGCCACGAGGTGACCCGTGCCGGCGAGCCGATCGCGTTGACGTCAACCGAGTTCGAGCTCCTGCGATTCATGATGCGCAACTCCAAGCGTGTACTGAGCAAGGCGCAAATCCTGGACCGGGTGTGGAGTTATGACTTCGGCGGCCGGTCCAACATCGTCGAGCTGTACATCTCTTACCTGCGCAAGAAAATCGACAACGGGCGCGACCCCATGATCCATACGCTGCGCGGCGCCGGCTACGTACTCAAGCCGGCCCAATAGCATGGGGAGGGCGTGGTCGCTTCGGCTACGGCTCTTGATCGGGCAGGTTGTGGTGCTCGCCATCGTGTGCGTCGGCATCGGCGCGGCGACCGAACTCGCGCTGTACCGATACCTGGTCGCACAGCTCGACACTCAATTGCACGACGCCTCGCAACGTTCGGTGCGGATACTCAGTGAGCCGCCGTCAGCGCCGTGGCGGCATCACCTGCGGCCATTCCCGCGGCCCGGCCCGGGGCCGGTCTTCCTCGACGCTCCGGGCCAGCCGGTCGGGATGGTCGGCGGCGTGATCGGCGCGAGCGGGTCGATCGAAGCCGGATACCTGACCACCTTCGGCGGCCGGGCCGCATTGAGCGATGTCGCCAGTGCTCAGCTGGAGGCGCTCCCGATCAACCGGACGCCGGTCACCCGAAACCTCAACGGCCTTGGGCGATATCGTGTCATCGCTGCGCCCGCCCGACAGAGCGACGACATCATCATCACGGGCTTGTCGATGTCCAATCTCGACGCCACCATGATCCGTGTCCTGCTGATCTTCGCGGTGCTCACCGTGATCGCCGTCGCGGCCGCCACGACGGCCGGCATCGTGATCATCCGGCGGGCGCTGGCCCCGCTGCGCCGCGTCGCGCAGACCGCCGGCGAGGTCGTGAATCTGCCGCTGGACCGCGGTGAAGTCGCGCTGCCGGTGCGGGTGCTCGAGGCGGACGCCAACCCGCGCACCGAAGTCGGCCAGCTCGGTTCGGCGCTGAACCGGATGCTCGACCACATCGCCGCCGCATTGTCGACGCGGCAGGCCAGCGAGACCCGGGTGCGTCAGTTCGTCGCCGACGCCAGCCACGAACTGCGCACGCCGCTCGCTGCGATCCGCGGTTATACCGAGCTGGCGCAACGAGTTCGGGACGACAGCGACGCGGTGACGCACGCGATGCAGCGTGTCCAATCCGAAACCGAGCGCATGACCCACCTCGTCGAGGATCTACTGCTGCTTGCCCGCCTGGATTCCGGTCGGCCACTGGAACGCGAAGCGGTGGATCTGTCGCGGGTGGCCGTCGACGCGGTCAGCGATGCACATGTCGCCGGGCCGGATCACCAGTGGGAGCTTGACTTGCCCGAAGAGCCGGTGACGGTCTGCGGGGACGCGGCCCGGCTGCATCAGGTGGTGACCAATCTGCTGGCCAACGCCCGTGTCCACACCGGGGCGGGTACCGTGGTGACGACGCGATTGTCTTCCAACACAACACATGCCGTGCTGAGCGTGGTCGACAACGGACCGGGAATTCCCGAGCATCTGCAGTCGGAGGTTTTCGAGCGGTTCGCCCGCGGTGACACCTCCCGATCCCGAAAGGGCGGCAGCACCGGATTGGGCCTGGCGATCGTCTCGGCCGTGATCAAGGCCCTCGACGGCACGATCGCGCTGGACAGCGCGCCGGGCCACACCGACTTCACCGTGCGGTTGCCGCTGATGGCCGACGCATAGCTAGCAGGGTTCGTCGACGTTCACAGCGCTGACACAGCCCCGGCAAACTCGAAACCTAGGCCCGCGCAACAGCATTAGAGCATGAGTATCACCGTCGCACCGGTCGCCGCCGAGTGCGGCGTTCCCGAGGTTTCACCGGTCTCAATTCCTGCGCCGGTGGCCTATTCGCGACGGCCGCGCTGGATAGGGCCTGCGTTGTGGGCGCTTCTCGGCGCAACGGCGGTGCTATACCTGTGGGATCTCGGCGCAGCGGGCTACGCCAACCAGTTCTATGCGGCCTCGGTGCAGGCCGGCACCCAGAGTTGGAAGGCGTTGCTGTTCGCATCGTTGGATCCTGGCAACGCGATCACCATCGACAAGCCACCCGCGGCCATCTGGGTCATGGGCCTGTCGGCGCGGCTGTTCGGTTTTGGTGCGTGGGCAATGCTGGTGCCGCAAGCCCTGATGGGTGTCGGCTCGGTGGCGTTGCTCTACGGCGCTGTACGTCGGGCCAGCGGGCCGATCGCCGGTCTGCTTGCCGGGGCAATGCTGGCGCTAACACCGTTGGCGGCATTGGCGTTTCGATACAACAACCCCGATGCCCTGTTGATACTGTTGCTGGTCGCCGCTGGTTACTGTACCGTCCGAGCGCTCGACAGCTCGTCGGGCCGGTGGCTTGCACTGGCAGGCACGGCAGTGGGGTTCGCCTTCTTAACCAAGACGATGGAAGCCTTGGTGGTGCTCCCGGCGATCGGCTTGGTGGTGATGATCGGCGGGCCCGGCAGCGTGCGCACCAGGATCCGCAACCTGCTGATCGGCTTGGCGACGACGGTCGCCTCGGCCGGCTGGTTCGTTGCGCTGGTTGCTATTTGGCCCGCGGATTCACGTCCTTACATCGGTGGATCCGCCGACAACAGCCTGCTGCAACTTGCGCTCGCCCACAACGGTGTGGGCCGAGCGCTGGGCGGGGATGGGATGGCGGGTGGCAGCGAGATCTCCTGGCTGCTGCCCGCCGCCCTGATCGGGCTGCTCGCAATGCTGTGGTTCACCCGTCTCGCGCCGCGGACCAGCCGGATGCGCGCCAGCCTGCTGTTCTGGGGTGCCTGGATGCTGGTGTCGGGGTTGGCTTTCAGCTACACAGTTGCGATGGCACCTGCCGTTGCCGCGGTCACGGCCATCGCAACTCGAGAGCTGTGGCGTGGCAGGCAGTTCGCGTCGTCGCGGGTAACCCTGGCGCTGATGCTGGTGGCGACGGTCTGCTGGGACTTCGTCCTGCTCGGCCGTGCACCGGACTGGCTGCCGTGGCCGTGGTGGGCGATGCTACTCGGGGCCGTCGCTGTCGCTGCGGTGCTGCTGAGCAAGGATCGGCTCGTCGGCCGCGGGGTGGTGGTGTTGTGCACCGCCGGACTGGCGTTCGGGTTGAGTGGCACCGCGGCTGACACGATCCACGCCGTCGCGGCGCATCCCGCAGGCGCCAGCAGCGGCAACAACAGGGCGCTCGAGGCGCTACTGGTTGGAGCCGATAACCGTTGGGCAGCAGCAACTGTCGGCGCGCACACTACAGACGGCCTGGAGTTGAGCACCGGCAAGTCGGTCATGGCAATCGGCGGATACAGCGGCCGGGATAACTCGCCGACACTGGCGCAGTTCCAGCAGTACGTCACCACCGGCCAGATCCACTACTTCATCCGCGCCGATGACGGATCCGGTGCGGCCGGCCAGATCACCAGATGGGTGGGCGCAAACTTCGTCCCGCATTGGGTCGGCGATGTGACGGTTTACGACCTCACCCGCTGACCAGCCCGGGCGAACACAACGACGGCGACGCCGTGGGGAGCGTCGCCGTCGTCTGTGTGTTGCGCAAGGATCCTAGGGGCAGGTGACGTCGATCTCGAAGGACTTGTTCACCGGCTGCATCGGGTTTGACATGTCCACGCCGGTCGCGGTGCCGGAGATCTTGTAGCTACTGCCGTTCTTGGTCGCGCTGCCGTTGCCCTGACCGGTGCCCGGGGTGTAGCCCAGCGTCACCCCATTGACGTTGCCGAGTCCGACCGACTTCACCGCGGGCGGGCTAGCGTCGGTGAGCACGGCGCCGATGCCGGTGGACGCTCCACCGATAGCGATGTTGACGTTGCCGGCCGCGGTGGTGCAGGCGACGGTGCCTTGAACGTTCTGGTCTTTGCCGTCGATGGTGACCTTCGCCGTCGATGAGCCGCTCGAGCCGGCTGCCGCTGCGGTGCTCTGGCCAGACGATGACCCGGAACTGCTGGTCGATGACTTATTACTCGAACATCCGGAGAGACCTACTACCACGATCGCCGTCGCTGCCGCAGCGACCGTAATTGAACGCTTCACTCGTGCTCCTTTGCCGTTGTGGCGGTCCACAGGTACTTCACAGACCGTTTCGGCAGTATGCAGCGTTACCGAAAGGTCGGTATCGGATTCGCCAAAAATTAGTCTCCCGGTCAGCGCGGCTCATCCGAATACCAAAAAGATTTTGCTGTTGGATCGGATGATCTTGAGATGGACACATCGGATTTTGCTGACGCTGACCGAGGATTCGTTGCTGCGCTGACGCCCTGCGTCATCAAAGCCGCCGACGGGCGGGTGGTGTGGGATAACGACGCCTACTCGTTCATCACCGGGGATGCGCCGCCCTCGGTGCATCCCAGCCTGTGGCGGCAGTCCATGTTGACCGCCAAGCAAGGTCTCTACGAGGTGGTGCCGGGTATCTACCAGGTGCGCGGTCTGGATCTCTCCAACATCAGCTTCATCGAGGGTGACACCGGTCTGATCGTCATCGACCCGCTGGTCTCCACCGAGGTGGCGGCCGCAGCGCTGCGGCTGTACCGAACTCACCGCGGGGAGCGGCCCGTCGTCGCCGTGATCTACACCCACAGTCACGTCGACCATTTCGGCGGCGTGCTGGGCGTCACGTCGCAGGCCGACGTGGACGCCGGCAAGGTGGCGGTGCTGGCGCCCGAAGGATTCACCGCGCACGTCGTGCAGGAGAACGTCTACGCCGGAACGGCGATGGCGCGTCGCGCGACCTACATGTACGGCAGCCGGCTGGCACGCGGTCCGCAAGCGCAGGTCGGTTGCGGCCTGGGACAGGCGCCGTCCGAAGGTGAGATTGCCCTGATCGTCCCCACCGTCGACATCACGACCACCGGTGAAACCCACAGCATCGACGGGGTGGAGATCGAATTCCAGATGGCGCCGGGCACCGAGGCGCCGGCCGAAATGCATTTCTATTTCCCGCGATTCCGCGCACTGTGTATGGCTGAAAACGCCACCCACAACCTGCACAACCTGTTGACGCTTCGCGGCGCACTGGTTCGCGATCCGCACGCTTGGTCGGGCTATCTCACCGAGGCGATCGACAAGTTCGCCGACCGCACCGACGTCGTATTCGCGTCGCACCACTGGCCGACCTGGGGGCGTGAACGCGTCGTCGAGTTTCTGTCGCTGCAACGTGACCTGTACGCCTACCTGCATGACCAGACTCTGCGGCTGCTGAACCAAGGTCATAACGGTGCCGAAATCGCCGAAATATTCCAGATGCCAACGGCACTGGACATGGCGTGGCATACCCACGGCTACTACGGCTCGGTCAGTCACAACGTCAAGGCGATCTATCAGCGCTACATGGGTTGGTTCGACGGTAACCCGGCGCGGCTGTGGCCACACCCGCCAGAAGCACTCGCCACCCGGTACGTCGACGCGCTGGGCGGCATCGACCGCGTCGTCGAACTCGCC
>DASQSQ010000167.1:0-18732 GCA_035642315.1 Mycobacterium sp. | reverse complement strand
GCTGCTCGGCGTCGACGAGCAGGTCTTCCAGCACCCGCTCGCCGGCACGGTCGTGCGTGACCAGTTGCACGAGGCTGTCGCATTCGGCGGTGGCGTATTCGGGATGACTGCCCACGTCGAGGTACAGCCGGGCGCCATTACGCAGGAAAACGTTGGAACTGCGCCCCCAGGAGACCACCCGGCGAAACAGATAGCGGGCCACCTCGTCCGGCGACAAACGCCGATGACCGTGGAACGTGCAGGTGACACCGAATTCGGTCTCGATGCCCATAATCCGACGCTGCACAATTCGAGCGTACTGGTTGTCTCGGCAACCGGCGCGGAACCCCCGCGGAGTGTGGTGCGTGGTGTGGGGGTGCAACCCAACTACTCCGGTAGAATCGGCGCTGCTCCTTTCCGCGAGCACAGTCGTCAGAAAGGCCTCTCCAGTCCTGTGGACAGAGCCAGGGTCGCGGAGCACCCGCGGCCGGATCACGTCATCGCACACATCAGCGACACCCACCTCATAGCCGGCGAGGGCGACCTCTACGGCGATGTCGATGCGGAGGGCCGATTATCTGAGCTGCTTGACCGGCTCGAGGCTTCTCAAACTCGTCCCGATGCATTGATTTTTTCCGGCGACCTTGCCGACAAAGGTCAGCCCGACGCCTACCGCAAGCTGCGCGACCTGGTCGAGCCGTTGGCCGATCACCTTGGCGCGCAGCTCATCTGGGTGATGGGTAACCACGACAACCGAGCCGACTTCCGTGAGCATCTGCTGCGCGAGGCCCCGACGATGGCACCGATGGACCGCGTGCATGACGTCGCCGGTTTGCGCGTGATCGTCTTGGACACCTCGGTTCCGGGTCATCACCACGGTGAAATCGCGTCAGAGCAATTGGAATGGCTCGCAGCACAATTGGCCGAACCCGCACCTTTCGGCACCATTCTCGCCATGCACCACCCGCCGATTCCCAGCGTGCAGGACCTGGCCGTCACGGTGGAGTTGCGCGACCAAACACCACTGGCCCGGGTGCTGCGCGGCACCGACGTACGCAGCATCCTCGCCGGGCACCTGCACTACTCCACCACGGCAACCTTTGCCGGAATTCCGGTCTCAGTGGCCTCCGCTAGTTGCTACACCCAAGACCTGCTGACGGCAGGAACCCGGGGCCGCGACGGCGCACAGGCGTTCAACCTGGTGCATTGCTACCCGGAAACGTTGGTGCACACCGTCATTCCGCTGGCCGCCGGTCCCACCGTCGGGCGGTTCGTGTCGCCGGAGACAGTACAGCAAGAACTCGCCGATGCCGGGGTCAGTATCCTGCCGGCGGCCCGGATACCGCACGTCGCGCCGCCGCTTGCCCGCACCTAGCGGGCGATTAGCCGGAGAATTCTAGGTTACTGCTGCGCCACTCGCGTCCGCCGGGAGCTTTCACTCGTCGCCGGCCGCCCGCTCCCACGGCGCGGGTACCGGGAAGTAGCGCTCCAGGAACGCGCCGACCGCGTCGGCCCGCTCCCACGCGCTCACCTCGGGGAAGCTGCCGTCGTTGAGGCAGAAGAAGTCAAACTTGCGCTTCTTCAGCAACGTCGGCAATTTCTGCAGCCCGGACCGCAGCGTGGTGTCGACGTAGAGCACCTTTGCGGCTTCGTGCTGCACCGCGCGTCCGGTCATCAACGCGTAGTAGTGGTACAGCGAGTTGGTCACCGAGATGTCCGTGCTCGCACGAAAGCGGCTGGCTTGGGTACGCGCGAAGTCGGTGGCAAATTCACGCTCGAGTTCGCCCAGCACGCTGCGGCGTAATGGCGCAGCGGTGTGTTCGAGGTGACGGGTGATGATCTTCCCGAACCTCTCCCACAGCAGCTGCCGGTTGACCCGTGCCGCGTTCTCGAAGCCGCTGCGCTCGGGGTGGTTGGACCCCAGCCCGATGCGTGTACCCGCTTCGATGAACTTCGTCACCCCGCCCGGCGAGAAGAACGTCGTCGGGGACAACGCCCGGCTGAAGAACATGTCGTCGTTGGAGTACAGGAAATGCTCTGCGAGACCGGGGATGTGGTGCAGCTGCGTCTCCACGGCGTGGCTGTTGTACACCGGCAGCGCCGAGAGGTCGGTGAAGTGATCCTCGGCGCGCACGACGGTGACTTTCGGGTGCGGCGCCAGCCACTCGGGAACGGGCGAGTCCGTGGCGATGAAGATCCGCCGCACCCACGGCGCAAAGGCGTGTACAGAGCGCAGGGCGTACTTCAATTCGTCGATCTGACGGATCCGCGCGTCGGCGTCGTCGCCTTCGCCCACAATGTGATTCGCCATCGCGGCTGCGCGTCGTGCCCGGAACTCCGGGTCGTTGCCGTCCACCCAGGAGAACACCATGTCGATGTCGAACGTGATGTCGGCCGCGTGCGGCGCGAACATCCCGGCGATCGTCGGCCAGGTGCGACCGTGCAGTTCCACTTCTGCGTACACAATCTCGCTCAGCGGCAACGCCTTACGAGTAAGCGAGTTCTCGATCGGGCAGATCGCCTGCTTCCCGTCGAACACCCAGAACTGCAGCTCCACCCCGGCCGAGGCGCCGTAACGCAAGCCAGAGCGCGGGCATTCGCGCCGCCGGAACACCCGCAGCAGCCGTGGGTCCGGATCGGACGACAGCAGCCCGTCGCCCAAGTACACCGAGCTGCGCCCGGTCCCGTCCAGGATCTTGGCACGCAGCGGCGCTTCCAGGCATGCCGACATCAGGGCTTCGGCGACTCGTGCACGCAGCCCGATGTCGACGACGAGTGCCGGACGTCCGTCACCGCCGCGGATGAGCAGGAACGGAATTCCCGCCGTCTCCAATTCCGCGCGGATAAACAAGAGGTCTTGCGCCATCGCCTCATAGGGGGTCAGGCGCAGCCCATCCGCTGCGCCTGCCGAATTGACGCGGGCGACGTCGATCATGCTGGTCATGGGAACACCTGCCTTCCACCTTCGATGTGATCAAGACGCGCACAAAGAGGGACCCGGCGGACCGGTGGAGCGGCGACGATGCCCTCACACGTAGAGCTTTGGCACTGAACGACGTATCCCCGCAGAGCTGGGAAAGCCACTTGGGACCACCCCTTAAGCCGGGGAGATCTGTCCTGATCTTGGGCGTCTCTCGACGTCGTCAGATCAGTGGCCTGTGTTCGTTTCAGAAGCCTCGCCTAACGAGGTGCTTACGCAGGATAGCGCCGAATCCGCCTTCCGGCAACGCCGGGAGTTAACAAAACGCTAACGCGCCGAAGCGGGTGCTGTCGTTGCACTTTGGCCCGCAGGCGCGGGCGGGCGTCAGGATTCGGCGGGGCTGGGTGCCTCGCCGAATCGGCTCAGCGCCAGAGTTGCCGCCACCGCTACGACGAATCCGGCCACCACCATCCAGCTCAGCCCCTCGCGGGTTCGGTCGCCGAGCCACGCGACTCCGACGAGCGCAGGGCCTACCGTTTCGCCCACCACCATCCCGGCGACGGCTGTGGTCACTGATCCGCGGCTCAAAGCGGAGGTCAGCAGCAAGAACCCGGCCGCTCCGCCGGCGATCACCGCATACACGGCGGGGTTGGTATAGAACGAGGCTTTCATCGGGTCGATCGGATCGATCAGGCGGACGGCGATTTCGACAACACCGAAGCCGGCACCGGCCCCCAATCCGAGAACCAGGGCACGCGTGCGATCGCCCAACCGGCCCGCGGCTGCGCCGGCGACGAACACGACGGCGACGATCACCAGCAGCGCCCATCCCAACTGGGGCGGCCCGTGTCCGGAGCCCTCGGGACCGGCGGCAAGGCCGAGCATCGCCAGGCTGGCGCACACCACGCCCACCGCGGCCCACTCCACTGCCGTCAATCGCGTCTTCAAAACCCAAGCGGCCACGATCGCGGTGACCGCGAGCGAAGCCGCGATCGCCGCGGCGACGACGTAGATCGGGACCAGGCGTAGCGCTGCTACTTGCAACAGAAAGCCAAGGCCGTCTAGCCCAATGCCCACCAGGTAGCGCCACTGCCGCAGCGCCCGCAACAGCAGGGCAGCGTCAACTCCTGAGTCGCTGCCGGGGTCCACCGAGCGGGTCGCGGCGGCCTGCAGCACCGTCGCCGTGCCGTAGCACACCGAGCAGCCCAATGCGAGCAGCAAGCCGATCAGCACGGAACACAGCCTATTTCGACGAGTTCTCCGCCGAGTCGGCTTCGGATTCAGACCCGTTGTGTTCGGGCACCAACCGCTCCAGAGCGGCACCGGTGATGCGCCGGAACGCACGCCGCGGACGGCTGGCGTCGAGGATGGCCACCTCCAACGTCGACACCCCAAGCGTGGGCTCATCGCTTCCATTGGAGCTGCCCGCCTGGAGCGCTTCAACCGCGATTCGCACCGCGTCGGCCAAATTGGCGTTCTCGGCGTAGGAGTCCTTGAGCGCGGTCGTGATCGGCTCGGTCGTCCCACCCATCACGACGAAATGCGGCTCGTCGGCAATCGACCCGTCGTAGGTAATCCGGTACAGCTCAGGCGGTTTGGTCTCGCCGTAGTGCGCGACTTCGGCCACACACAACTCGACCTCGTAGGGCTTGGCCTGTTCGGTGAAGATGGAGCCCAGCGTTTGCGCGTAGACATTGGCCAGCTGGCGACCGGTGACGTCGCGGCGGTCGTAGGCGTAACCGCGGGTGTCCGCGAACTGAATGCCGCCACGGCGCAGATTGTCGAACTCATTGAACTTGCCTGCGGCGGCAAACCCGACACGGTCGTAGAGTTCGCTGATCTTCTGCAGCGACCGCGACGGGTTTTCAGCGACGAACAGCACACCCCCGGAATAAGCCAGCGCCACCACGCTGCGACCCCGCGCGATCCCTTTTCGCGCGAGCTCGCTGCGTTCCCGCATCGCCTGCTCGGGCGATATGAAATACGGAAAGCTCATGAGTCACTTCCCTGGCGCTCCGCGTCTAGGCCGAAAGTGTCCGCACGGGAACGTCTTTCGATGACCTCGCGGGCCAGCTCCGCAATGCGCTCTTCGGGAACGTTGGCTGCGCCCTCGGCACCGACGGTGACTGCGGTCGGGTAGATCCCGCGGACGAGGTCTGGTCCCCCGGTGGCGGAATCGTCGTCGGCCGCGTCATAGAGCGCCTCAACGGCGACCCGAAGCGCGGAATCTGCGTCGGTCACCTGCGAGTACAGCTTCTTGATCGACGACTTGGCGAAGATCGAACCGGAACCGACCGACTGGTAGCCCTCCTCCTCCAGGTTCCAGCCTCCGGCGGCGTCGAACGAGACGATCCGACCGGCCTTTTCCGGATCAGGGTCGGCGAGGTCGAAACCGGCGAGCAGCGGCAGCGCCACCAGACCTTGCATCGCGGCGGCGAGATTGCCGCGGACCATGATCGCCAACCGGTTCACCTTCCCGGCGAAGGTGAGCGGCACACCTTCTAGCTTCTCGTAGTGCTCGAGCTCGACGGCGTAGAGGCGGGCGAACTCGACCGCGATGGCCGCGGTGCCGGCGATCCCGGTCGCGGTGTAGTCGTCGGTGATGTACACCTTCTGCACATCGCGCCCCGCGATCATGTTGCCCTGCGTGGAGCGCCGGTCGCCGGCGATGACGACGCCGCCGGGGTGCTTCAGCGCAACGATGGTGGTGCCGTGCGGCGGCTGGGGACTGAGCGCGCCGGGCTCCGCGGTGCCGATGCCCGCGGGCAGCAGCTCAGGGGCCTCACGGCGCAAGAAGTCCGCAAATGAGGAAAGACCGCCAAAAGCGGTGCCGGGAAGTGGTGAGTGGGTGGCCAGGCGATCGCGAAACGGCCAGGTCACTGTCCGCCCTTTTGGACGTATGCGCGGACGAAGTCTTCGGCGTTCTCTTCCAGAACATCGTCGATCTCGTCGAGCAGGTCGTCGGTCTCCTCAGTCAGCTTCTCGCGACGCTCCTGGCCCGCGGCCGTGCTGGCGGTGAGGTCGTCGTCATCGCCACCGCCACCGCCGCGCTTGGTCTGCTCCTGGGCCATCACTGCCTCCTGCATCGTCATCGGCCGTGAAACACGCCCGTGGTTTCTCCACCCTACCGGTCGGCACCGCTAATGCTGGGGCTAAAGCTCCAGTGTCCGGCTCGCCCCCACGCCGCTACGCGGCTGGGAAGTACCCCCACCGCACGCCGTTCCGGCGCGCATCGTCGCCGAACGGACCCTCAGGTGGTCAGTTGTTCCACCAGCTCGGCCGCGCTGTCCACCGAATCCAGCAGCGCGCCGACGTGCGCCTTGCTGCCGCGCAGCGGCTCGAGCGTCGGAATGCGCACCAGCGAGTCGCCGCCCAGGTCGAAGATCACCGAATCCCAGCTGGCCGCGGCGATATCTGCGCCGAAGCGGCGGAGGCATTCGCCCCGAAAATACGCCCGGGTGTCCGTCGGTGGGTTGTCCACCGCGCTGAGCACCTGCTGCTCGCTGACCAGACGCTTCATCGAGCCGCGGGCCACCAGCCGGTTGTAGAGCCCCTTGTCCAGCCGGACATCGGAGTACTGCAAATCGACGAGGTGGAGTCGCGGCGCCGACCAGCTCAGGTTCTCCCGGTGTCGGAAACCCTCCAGCAGCCGCAGCTTGGCCGGCCAGTCCAGCAATTCGGCGCACTCCATTGGGTCGCGCTCGAGTTGATCGAGCACGTGTGCCCACGTCTCCACGATGGCGGCGGCCCGCGCGTCGTGGTCGCGGCCGTCGACAAGCTTGGCGACCCTGTCCAGATAAATCCGCTGCAGCGCAAGGGCGGTCAACTCGCGGCCGTCGGCCAGCGCGACGGTGGCGCGGAGCGTTGAATCGCGGCTGATCGCGTGTACCGCGTGAACCGGCCGGGCCAGCACCAAATCGCTCAGGTCGATCCCGTGGGCTGGACCCTCTTCGATCAGGTCGAGCACCAGTGCCGTCGAGCCCAGCTTCAAATACGTGGATGTCTCGGCGAGGTTGGCGTCGCCGATGATGACGTGCAGCCGCCGGTAACGGTCGGCGTCGGCGTGCGGCTCGTCGCGGGTGTTGATGATCCCGCGTTTCAGTGTGGTCTCCAGCCCGACCTCGACCTCGATGTAGTCGGCCCGCTGGGACAGCTGGAAGCCCGGCTCGTCGCCGGCGGGCCCGATTCCGACCCGGCCAGAGCCGGTGACCACCTGACGGGACACCAGGAACGGCGTCAACCCCGTGATGACGGCCGAGAACGGCGTCTGCCGGCTCATCAGGTAGTTCTCATGCGACCCGTAGGAGGCGCCCTTGCCGTCGACGTTGTTCTTGTACAACTGCAGCTTGGCTGCGCCCGGCACGCTGGCCACGTGACGGGCGGCGGCCTCCATTACCCGCTCGCCGGCCTTGTCCCAGACCACCGCGTCGAGCGGGTCGGTGCACTCCGGCGCGGAATACTCCGGGTGCGCGTGGTCGACGTAGAGCCGCGCGCCGTTAGTCAAGATCATGTTGGCGGCACCGACTTCGTCCGCGTCGACGACCGGCGGCGGGCCGGCCGAACGGCTCAGGTCGAATCCGCGGGCATCTCGCAGCGGCGATTCCACCTCGTAGTCCCAGCGGGTCCGCTTGGCGCGCTGAATGCCGGCGGCGGCCGCATAGGCCAGCACCGCCTGCGTCGAGGTCAGGATCGGGTTAGCGGTCGGGTCCGACGGCGACGAAATGCCGTACTCGACCTCCGTCCCGATAATCCGTTGCATGCCTCAAGCCTAGGCGTGGTGACGACGCACCCCGCGCCGGGGGAACCGCCCGGCGGCGTTGCGGGGAGATGAACAGGGCCGAGAGCCATTGACGCTAGTGACTGAAGTCATTAACTTCACCCTGGTGCCTGCCCACGCTGCGCCAGACCCCTCGACCGGCTTGTCCGGGCAACGCTACGGCGAAGTCCTTCTGGTGACGCCGGGCGAAGCGGGGCCGCAAGCCACCGTCTACAACAGCTATCCACTCAACGACTGTCCGGCCGAGTTGTGGTCGGCGCTCGACGCACAGGCCATCGCGACCGAAAACGGCGCTGCCACGGCGCTACTCAACGGACCGCGGTACTGGCTGATGAATTCCATCGAAAAGGTGTCCCAAGGCCCGAAGATCATCAAGAATTTCGGCGGCATCGACATGCAGCTGCAGGCCACGGTCTTGCTGACCGCGATGAACCCGGCGCCCTACACCGCGAATCAGGTCAACCGCCACACCATCTTCACGTTCGACGCCGGTGAAGAGGTTTACGAGCTGCAGGATCCCGCCTTCCGGCGCTGGGTGATGCAAACCTGGAGCCAGATCGTCGATCCCAACTTGTCGCGGGGCGACCTACGCCAACTCGGCGACCGGCTCGAGTTGCCGGACGGGTGGACTTACCAAGCACGAGTGCTGGAAAGCCCGTTACAGATCGACACCGCTCAACGCGCGGCGCTGGTTTTGCAGGACGACCTGACCAACAGCTATTCGCTGATAACCGATTGAACCTGCGTCAACGCCTTCGCCGAGACTTATGTCGGCGTGGCCGACGAGCCCTACAGGTACTGGCCGAGGTTGGACTCGGTGTCGATGGCCCGCGACGCGCTCGAGCTCTTGCCGGTGACCAAGGTGCGGATGTAAACGATCCGCTCGCCCTTCTTGCCCGAAATCCGTGCCCAGTCATCGGGATTGGTGGTGTTGGGCAGGTCTTCGTTCTCGGCGAATTCGTCGACGATCGAATCGAGCAGGTGCTGTATGCGCAGACCGGGCTGACCGGTCTCCAGCACCGACTTGATCGCGTTCTTCTTCGCCCGGTCGACGACGTTCTGGATCATCGCACCTGAGTTGAAGTCCTTGAAGTACATAACTTCTTTGTCACCGTTGGCGTAGGTGACCTCCAGGAACCGGTTGTCGTCGATTTCGGCGTACATCCGGTCGACGACCTTTTCGATCATCGCCTTGATGCACAGCGAGCGGTCGTCGCCGAATTCGGCCAAATCGTCGGCGTGCACCGGCAGTGACTCGACAAGGTACTTAGAGAAGATGTCCTGTGCCGACTCGGCATCCGGGCGCTCGATCTTGATCTTCACGTCGAGGCGGCCGGGCCGCAGGATCGCCGGGTCGATCATGTCCTCGCGGTTGGACGCGCCGATCACGATCACGTTCTCCAGGCCCTCCACGCCGTCGATCTCGCTCAGCAGCTGTGGCACGACCGTCGTCTCGACGTCGGACGAGACCCCGGTACCGCGGGTGCGGAAGATCGAGTCCATCTCGTCGAAGAACACGATCACCGGCGTACCTTCGGACGCCTTCTCGCGGGCCCGCTGGAAAATCAGCCGGATGTGACGTTCCGTCTCGCCGACGAATTTGTTCAGCAGCTCGGGGCCCTTGATGTTCAAGAAGTACGACTTCGCCTCGCGCGCATCGTCACCGCGGACTTCGGCCATCTTCTTGGCCAACGAGTTGGCAACCGCCTTGGCGATCAGCGTCTTACCGCAACCGGGCGGTCCGTAGAGCAGCACACCCTTGGGCGGGCGCAGCGCGTATTCCCGGTAGAGCTCCTTGTGCAGGAACGGCAGCTCCACGGCGTCGCGGATCTGCTCGATCTGACGGCCCAACCCGCCGATGTCGTCGTAGGTGACGTCGGGCACCTCTTCCAGCACCAAGTCCTCGACCTCGGCCTTGGGAATGCGTTCGAAGGCATACCCGGCCTTGGTGTCGACCAGCAGCGAGTCGCCGGGACGCAGCCTGCGCGGCCGGGTGTCGTCGTTGAGTGCGTCGGGGTGGCCCTCAGGCAGATCCTCGGCGACCAACGGCTCGGCGAGCCACACGATGCGTTCCTCGTCGGCGTGGCCGACGACCAGGGCGCGGTGTCCGTCGTTGAGAATCTCGCGCAGCGTGGAGATCTCGCCAACCGATTCGTAGGTGCCGGCCTCGACGACAGTTAAAGCCTCGTTGAGCCGAACCGTCTGACCCTTCCTCAAAGACTTGACTTCGATGTTGGGCGAGCACGTCAGGCGCATCTTGCGTCCGGAGGTGAACACGTCGATCGTGTCGTCGTCGTGCGTGGACAACAAGACGCCGTAGCCACTCGGCGGCTGCCCGAGCCGGTCGACCTCTTCGCGCAGCGCCAGCAGTTGTTGCCGAGCTTCCTTGAGAGTTTCCATCAATTTGGAATTGCGCGCGGCGAGCGAATCGATTCGTGCCTCAAGCTGGTGAATATCGCGGGGGCTGCGCGCGGGGCTTTGCGCTCCGACGGCATTTTCGAGTTGCTCACGCAGTATCGCCGCCTCGCGCCTGAGCTCCTCCAACTCAGCCGCATCCTCGGCAGACAGGTCTGGCTCGCGAGGGCTACCGAACGTTTCGCGCTCTGACTCACCCATGTTGCGCTCCTTTCCCGCTCCGGAAGGCGGTGCGGCGAATAGGTCAACGCTACCGGCGATTTCCAATTCATGCGGGAACTCGAAATGGGGCAAACTGGCAACAGCGTTAACATCATGTTGAGCCTGCCTGATCGAGAGGACTTTTGTGACCCTGAAATCCCTAGCCACGGGCGTGGCGGCTTTCGCCGCAATCGGCGCGGCGGCTGCGGGTGTGACATGCATTGCATCTGTTACCGCCGCGTTGCCCGAGGTTCAGTCCGTGGTTTTCAGCGCGCCGCTGCCGCTGGACCCCGTCGTCCCCGGCGCCAACGTGCCCACACCTGACCAGCTGGCCACGGTTCTCAACACGCTGCAGGACCCTGGCGTGTCGTTCGCCAACAAGGGCTACCTCATCGAAGGGGGCGTCCCGGTACCGGCGTCCCTGGCCGACCACGAACTGCAAAAGGCCGCTGCCAAGGGCAGCCTGCCGCTCACGTTCAACTTCACCAGCATCACACCCGCCGGTCCGGGTGTCGCCGCGGCCACCCTCACTGCGACGGGCCCGCATCTCGCCCCGACATACGAGAACCTCACGTTCGTAGATCAGGGCGGCTGGAAGCTGTCGCATGACTCGGCGATGACGTTGATCCAGTCGGTGCGTTCGTCGGGCCGCTGACGCGCCCGGATGGGCCAACACCTCACTGCAGTCCTGAGCGCCGCCACGATTGTGGCGGCGCTCGGCCTCTGTGGGTGCTCCAGCGACGAGCACGGCGCTTCTACGGAGAGTGAGGCGGCGCCGACGTCTGCCTCGGCGACGTCGACAGCGGCGGCGCAGGTCGCTCCGCTGCCGCCGCCCGACGACCTGGCCAAGGTGCTGTACCGGCTGGCCGATCCGGGGGTGCCGGGCAGTCAGAAACTCAACCTGGTCCAAGGTGCCACCCCGGACAATGCTGCCGTGTTCGACCAGTTCGCCACCGCGCTGCTCAACGACGGCTTTGCGCCGATGAAGGTCGAAGTGCGAGACCTCGCGTGGTCAGACCGGGATCCGGCCGACGTGGTGGCCAACGTCAACGTGACCTCGCCCAATCCCCACGGGCCCAGGTTCGCCTTTCCGATGGAGTTCACGCCGATTCAGGGCGGGTGGCAGCTATCGGCGCGAACGGCCGACGTGCTGCTTGCGTACAGTCCCGCACAAGTCTCGCCTCCGACGACGCCCGGCCGCTGACCCCGCGATGTGGATCGGGTGGCTCGAGTTCGACCTGCTGCTCGGTGACGTGCGGTCACTCAAGCAGAAGCGATCGGCGATCCGCCCGGTGGTGGCCGAGTTGCAGCGCAAGTTCAGCGTGTCGGCCGCCGAAACGGGATCGCATGACCTCTATCGACGGGCGGGCATAGGGGTGGTGATTGCATCGGCTGACCGCGCACATGCCGTCGACGTGCTCGACGCTGCCGAACGCCTCGTGGCCGCGCACCCGGAGTTCGAACTGCTATCGGTGCGCCGCGGGTTGCTCCGCAGCGATGATTAGTCCGTCAGCCCCTCAGCGCTTGCGGCGCAACGGCGTCGGCGTCACCGTGCCCGGAGCCAGTCGACGTGCGGACACCAGGAAGCCGGTGTGGCCGCGCATGTTGTGCTGCGGCCGCACGGCCAATCCGACGACGTTCCAACCACGTTGCAGCGTCTCCCAGGACCGCGGCTCGGTCCAGCACTGCTGGTCGCGCAGCGCCTCCACCGTTTTCGAGAGCTGCGTGACCGTGGCCAGGTACACCATCAGCACACCCCCGGCGACCAGAACGCGCGCCACGGTGTCGAGTACCTCCCACGGCGCCAGCATGTCCAGCACGACCCGGTCGACCGAGCCGTCAGCCAGGTCGGTGTCGACGACATCGCTGAGCACCAGCTGCCAGTTGGCGGGGACGCCTCCGGAGAACGTCTCCACATTGCGACGCGCGTGTTCGGCATGGTCGTCGCGGACCTCGTAGGAGATGACCCGTCCATCCGGCCCGACCGCGCGCAGCAGCGAACAGGTCAGCGCCCCGGAGCCGGCACCGGCCTCCAGGACCCGGGCGCCGGGGAAGATGTCACCCTCGAGCACGATCTGCGCGGCGTCTTTGGGATAGATCAACTGGGCGCCGCGCGGCATCGACATCACGTAGTCCACCAGCAGCGGACGCAACACCAGGAACGGGTCGCCGTTGGTCGACTTGACCACGCTGCCTTCCGGCAGCCCGATCACCTCGTCGTGCGCGATCGCGCCGCGGTGCGTGTGAAATTCGCCGCCGGGGCTGAGCAGCATCGTGTAGTGCCGACCCTTGGCGTCGGTGAGCTGGACACGATCGCCGACGGCGAACGGCCCCGTTGCAGACACAGCTGTCTAGCCTGCCAGCAGACGCGCCGGGAAAGGTGCGCGGGGTTGTCCGACCCCGCCCCTAGGCTGCGGATATGAGCCGCGGCGACGACGATGCAGAGCGAAGCGATGGGGAGGAGCGGCGCAGATGAGCGACGAGCTGCCGGCGACGAGGCGCCCCGCGCTGTCTCCGTCGCGAGCGGCAGACTTCAAGCAGTGCCCGCTGCTCTACCGGTTCCGGGCAATCGATCGACTCCCTGAGCCGCCGTCGACGGCACAAATGCGCGGCTCGGTGGTGCATGCCGCCCTTGAGCAGCTCTACGGCCTGCCGGCCGCGGAACGCGTCCCGGAGACCGCCGGCGCGCTGGTCGGTCCGGCGTGGGAGCAGCTGCTCGCCGCGGAGCCGGATCTGGTCGCCGAGTTGGACGCCGCGCAACAGTCTCAGCTCCTCGACGAGGCCCGCGCGCTGCTGTCGGGCTACTACCGGCTGGAAGACCCGACCCGGTTCGACCCGCAGAGTTGCGAGCAACGCATCGAAGTCGAGCTTGCCGACGGCACGCTGCTCCGGGGGATCATCGACCGCATCGACGTCGCACCGACCGGCGAGTTGCGGGTGGTGGACTACAAAACCGGCAAGGCGCCACCGGAAGCACGGGCCCTCGCCGAGTTCAAAGCCATGTTTCAGATGAAGTTCTATGCGGTCGCGCTACTGCGCTCACGCGGCGTGCTGCCGACACGGCTGCGACTCATCTACCTCGCCGACGGCCAGCTGCTGGACTACTCCCCCGACGAAGACGAGCTGCTTCGCTTCGAGAAGACGCTGATGGCGATTTGGCGGGCAATTCAATCAGCCGGCGCGACAGGCGATTTCAGGCCCAGGCCGTCACGGCTATGTGACTGGTGCGCGCATCACGCGCACTGCCCAGCATTCGGCGGAACGCCGCCGCCGTACCCGGGTTGGCCGGCGCGTCCCAACGAAGGCGGCGCGGACGCCGTTCTGCAGCAGGCAGACCCGGCGGCGTAACGACTACCGCAGCGGCGACATCTCCTGCAGCATCGTCGGTATCAACTCGCTCACGGTCGGATGGATGTGCATGGTGCGCGCCAACGTGGTGTAGGGCGCCTTCGCCGACATCACATCCAGAATCTCGTGGATGGCCTCGTCGCCACCGACGCCGAGGATGGCCGCGCCCAGGATCTGCTGCGTCGTGGCGTCGACCACCACTTTCATAAAGCCTTGTGTCTCACCTTTTTCCACCGCGCGGCCCACTCTGGTCATCGGCCGTTGGCCGACTAGGGCAGGGCGGCCTGACGCGCGCACCTGCTCGACGGTCATTCCGGCCCGTCCCAGCGGCGGGTCGATGTAGAGGGCATAGGTTGGAATGCGGTCGCTCACCCGCCGTGGGTCATCGTCGAGCAGGTTGGCCGCGACGATCTCGAAGTCGTTGTAGGAGGTGTGGGTGAATGCGCCTTTGCCGTTGCAGTCACCCATTGCCCAAATGTGGTCGACGCTGGTTTTCAATTGGTCATCGACCGTGATGTATCCCCGGGCATCGGTTTGCACCCCGGCGTGCTCGAGGCCGAGGTCATCGGTGTTGGGCCGCCGCCCGACCGCCAGCAGCAGATGGCTCCCGGCGATCGGTGCGGCACCGGCCCGCGGCGTCACCTGGAAACCACTGTCCTGCTCGGCAATTCGGATGTCAGCAGCATCGACCACAATGTCGATGCCCTCGTTCTCCAGGATCTCCTTGATGGTGTCCGAGACGTCGTTGTCTTCACGGGACGCCAGCCGCGGCCCTTTCTCGACGACGGTCACGCGGGCGCCGAAGCGGCGGTACATCTGAGCGAACTCGAGCGCGATGTAGCTACCACCGATGATGACGAGATGATCGGGCACCGTGTCGAGTTCGAGAATCGACACATTGGTGAGGAACTCGACATCGGCGAGGCCGGGGATGTCGGGCACCACCGCACGGCCACCGACGTTGAGGAAAATCCGCTCGGCCTGTAGGACGTCGTCGCCGACGCGCAGCGTGTGCGGATCCTCGAACCGGGCGTGCCCGCGAACGACGGTGCAGCCGTCCATTCCGGTCAACCAGTCTTCGACGCCCTTGCGGTCGCCCAGCATGATTTCGTCTTTGCGCGCCTTGACTTTCGCCATGTTCACGCTGACCGCTCCGGTGCCGATGCCGAAGTCGGCGCCGCGCCGGGCCAGGTGCGCCGCATGCGCGCTGGCCACCAACGTCTTGGTCGGGATGCACCCGGTGTTGACACAGGTCCCACCGACGAGCTTGCGCTCCACGATGGCAACGGTGTGGCCGGCCGCGGTCAGTCGACCTGCCAGCGAGGGCCCGGCCTGGCCGGCGCCAACGATGATCGCGTCGAAACGCGTTGTCACAGAGCAGCGGTTACAGCGGCAAGCGCGAATCCACCGAGTACCGCGACCGCATCTTCCAGCAGGGCGATCGGCAGGTCACGGCCGTGCGAGGCTGCCAGGCGAGTCCGCGCCTGGTAGCCGCCCAGGGTGCCGAGCACGGCGCCGACGACTCCCGCACCGAGCGCACTCCAGGTGTAGCCCCAGGCGGTGCCGATGACGGCGCCCGCGAAGGCGCCCAACAGGATCCGGGCGCCGAACGACGGCGGCGCGGTGCGGGGCGGTGTCTTGGGTTGTTTGTCAAGGAATAGCTCGCCGACCGCGAGAATGCTGAAGACGATGACGGCCGCCAGAGTCCCGACCCAGGACGCCCAGGTGTGATTCAGGTTGATCCAGTGCAGATAAGCCGCCCAGGCGACGACGGCGGGCGGTGTCAGAGAACGCAATCCGGCGACGACACCGATACCCAGAGCTAGCAACAGAACGTAGAAATGCGTCACAGCGACCCTCCTGAAGGCTCGACAAAAGAACGCGGCTCTGGTGGCGATCGCCAACTCGGCCAAGCCGAGTGCAGCGGGTCGCCGCCCAACGAACCTAGCGGGACGTTAACACAGCAAAGCCGACTACACCGGCGCATTCAAGGTCAGAATCGGCAGAACCGGATGTCCGACGCCAGGATCGCTTTCGCCCCGATGGCCGCCAACTCATCCATGATCGCGTTGACATCCCGACGCGGAACCAATGCCCGTACCGCGACCCAATCGGGATCCGCGAGCGGGGCGATTGTCGGTGACTCCAAACCCGGTGTGATCGACGTGGCGTTGTCGAGCACCGAACGCGGGCAGTCGTAGTCCAGCATCAAATACTGTTGACCGAACACCACCCCCTGCACCCGCGCGACCAGTTGGTCACGGGCGGAGGCCTCCGGCCCGCCGCCCGGGTCGTCAGGGTCGACCTGTTCGATGAGCACCGCTTCGGAATCGCACAGTGGTTCACCGAAGGCCACTAGATCGTGCAGGTTCAACGTCCGACCCGAACCCACCACATCGGCGATCGCATCGGCCACGCCGAGTTGCACCGAGATCTCCACGGCGCCGTCGAGGCGGATGACGGTCGCATCAATACCGCGGGCCGCCAGATCTTGTCGTACCAGGTTCGGGTATGCGGTGGCGATTCGCCGGCCGGCCAGGTCGTCGATGGACCAGTCGCGTCCGGCCGGTGCGGCGTACCGAAAGTTCGACGAGCCGAAGCCGAGCGCCAGCCGTTCGTGCACCGGCGCGCCGGACTCACGCGCCAAATCCCTTCCGGTAATTCCGAAGTCGAGCTCCCCTGACGCGACGTAAATCGCAATGTCTTTGGGCCGCAGGAAAAAGAACTCGACGTGGTTGTGCGGGTCGATGACGGTCAAGTCTTTGGGATCGGTACGTCGACGGTAGCCGGCCTCGGCAAGGATCTCGACGGCCGGCTCGCTCAGTGCCCCCTTGTTGGGAACCGCCACCCGCAGTCTGGTTGATCCGTTTCGGTGCAGCGCTACCATCACAGCTTCCGGTACACGTCGTCGAGCGTCAGCCCGCGGGCGATCATGACTACCTGCGTCCAATACAGCAACTGACTGATCTCCTCCGCGAGTGCGTCGTCAGATTCGTGCTCGGCGGCCAGCCACACTTCACCGGCCTCCTCCAGGATCTTCTTGCCCACCATATGCACCCCGCTATCCAGCGCGGCTACGGTGCCGCTGCCGGGCGGGCGGGTGCGGGCACGCTCGCCGAGCTCGGCAAACAGATCCTCGAAGGTCTTCACGGCCAGCGATTGTTTCATGCGCGGGTAAGCAAAGTCACGGCGGTTTCAGGTCGACGACACTTCGTCGGGCATGTCCTCCAGGGATACGCCATTGGTCTCGCGGACCCATTTCCACACGAAAAGAAGCGACAGCATCGCACTCAGCGCGTAAAAGCCGTAGGCCAAACCGAGCGCGTGCCGCAGCGCCGGGAAGGTCATGACGACTATGAAGTTGGTCATCCATTGCACACCCGACGCCAATCCCAACGCAGCGGACCGGATGCGGTTGGGAAACATCTCGCCCAGCAGCACCCACAGGACGGGGCCCCACGAGACACCGAACGCCACAACGAACAGGTCGGCGGCGACCAGCGCGACCACCCCGGAAACCGCGTCGAGATCTGGCCTCCCGTTGACGATGGTTGCGCCGGTGAAAACGACGGTCAGCGTCGCCAGCATCACTGTCATCCCCGCTGATCCCACCAATAGCAGGCGCCTGCGGCCGACCCTGTCGATCAGCGCGATCGCCACCACAGTGATCAGGACGTTGACCCCGGTAGTCACCAGCGCGATGGTGAACGAGGACTTCTCGCCGAATCCCACTGCCTCCCAAAGCACGTCGGAGTAGTAGAAGATTACGTTGATACCAACGGACTGCTGAAAGACAGCCAGTCCCAGGCCCACCCAGACGATGCCGTACAGCCCGCCGGTCGGTTTGCGCAGATCGCGCCAGGACGGTGGCTTTTCCTGTTCCAGGGTGTCCGTGATCCGATTGATCGTGGGCTCCACGTCACGGTCACCGAGCAGAGTGGACAGCACCCGGCGAGCCTCCGGAACTTGTTGTTGTGCAACAAGATGGCGAGGTGACTCCGGAATGGTGAAAAGCAGCACGATGTAGAGCAGCGCCAGAACAACCTCACCCAGGTAGATCCAGCGCCAAGCTTCCAGATCCAGCCACAGCGGGCGACTGGGACCGCCGGCGACATGAAACGGCAACCAGGTCAGTGCCAGGGCCCCAAAAATGCCGCACACGATGGCCAGTTGCTGCAGCGAGCCGAGTCGGCCACGAAAGCGCGGCGGCGAGATCTCGGCGATGTACGCCGGTGCCGCGACAGACCCAAGGCCGATACCGATCCCGCCGATGGTGTGGAAAATGATGAACATCCAGATGCTGCTTGCCAACCCGGCGCCGAACCCGCAGATAAGAAACAACACGGCCGAAAGCTTCATCATCGCCAGTCGGCCCATCCGGTCCGCGATCCGTCCGGCAAGCACCGCTCCGATTGCTGCACCCATCAGCGCCGCGGCCGCGGCGAAACCTAAGACCCCGTTGCCGATGTGGAAATTGGCCTGCAACGCCTTGACCGCACGGTTGGTGACCGAGATGTCGTAGCCGAACAACAGCCCGCCGATCGCGGCCACCGAGGCGAAGCGGACGGCGGAGAAGAACGCGGCGCGAGCGGCATCGCGGCCAACGGGCAAGTCCTCGTGCGGCGTCGAATCCACAGCCATCCGGCGATTATTCGCGATCAGACGTTGAAATACTTGGCTTCCGGGTGGTGCAGGATGAACGCGTCGGTGGACTGTTCGGGGTGCAGTTGCAGCTCAACGTAGGGCTCAGTCCTCCGGGTTGTAGCCGAGGTTGGGGCCGAGCCAGCGCTCGGCTTCCTGCAGGGTCCAGCCCTTGCGCTTCGCGTAGTCGGCGACCTGGTCCTGGGCCAACCGGCCGACCACGAAGTACTGCGACTGCGGGTGCGAGAAATACCAGCCGCTGACGGCGGCACCGGGCCACATCGCCATCGACTCGGTCAGCTCGATGCCGGTCCGCTCCGTGACGTCCATCATCTCGAAGAGCGTCGTCTTCTCGGTGTGCTCCGGGCAGGCCGGGTAGCCGGGAGCAGGGCGGATCCCCACGTACTTCTCGCCGATGAGTGCCTCATTGTCCAGCTGCTCATCAGGCTGA
>DASQSQ010000166.1:0-3540 GCA_035642315.1 Mycobacterium sp. | reverse complement strand
GCGCGGGTGGGCGAGGTTCACCGCTCTACTGTGCACGAACGTTGAAAATCGCTCGCCCGTCGGGCTTACGCACTGCTAGATTGCCTCCCCGGAAGTGCCATGGCCACATCGCCCCCCGGATCGCAGCCGTCCCGTCGGCCCGTCTATCTCATCCTGTTCGCGGCCCTGGCCGCTGCGGCCGGCAACGGTATCTCGCTGATCGCATTCCCCTGGCTGGTGTTGCAGCACAACGGCAGCGCATTCGATGCCTCGATCGTCGCGGGGGCGGCCTCGTTGCCGCTGCTGTTCTCCACGCTCATCGCCGGAACGGCGGTGGATTACCTTGGCAGACGGCGTGTTTCGATCGCCTCCGATGCTCTGTCGGCGGCCACCGTCGCGGCGGTTCCAGTGCTGGCGATCGCCTTCGGGCACGGCAGAATCACCGTCGGCGTGCTCGCCATGCTGGCCGCATTGGGCGCGCTGTTCGATCCGGCCGGCATCACGGCGCGGCAATCGATGCTGCCCGAGGCCGCCACCAGCGCAGGCTGGACCCTGGACCGCACCAACGGCTACTACGAAGCCGTTTTCCAAGGCGCCTACATCGTCGGTCCGGGACTAGGCGGATTACTGATAGCCACCATCGGTGGCATCAACACGATGTGGGTCACCGCCGGTGCATTCGGTGTCTCCATCCTTGCGATCAGTGCGCTGCGGGTGCCCGGCGCCGGAGCGCCGGCCGCCGCGGCACGCCCCGAGGGGCTGTGGTCCGGGATGGTCGATGGGCTGCGGTTCGTGTGGAACCTCAACGTGCTGCGCACGCTGGCACTGATCGACTTGACGATGACCGCGCTATATCTGCCGATGGAAAGTGTGCTCTTCCCCAAGTACTTCACCGACCGACATGAGCCGGCGCATTTGGGGTGGGTGCTGGTGGCGTTGAGCATCGGCGGATTGGCCGGCGCGCTGGCGTATCCGCTGCTGATCCGCGGCGTGAGCAGACGGTGGACACTGCTGACAGCCACGTTGACGCTGGGCGTCTGCACCGCGCTGATCTCGACGCTGCCACCGCTGCCGGTGATCCTGCTGCTGTGCGCGCTGATCGGACTCGTCTACGGGCCGATCGCCCCCATCTACAACTACGTCATGCAGTCCAAGTCCCCGCCGCAGCTGCGCGGCCGGGTTGTCGGGGTGATGACGTCGCTGGCCTACGCCGCCGGTCCGTTGGGCTTCATGCTGGCGGGTCCGCTGACCGATGCCGCCGGGCTCCAGACGACGTTCCTGGTGCTGGCCATTCCGATGATCGCCATCGGCTTGGTGTCGCTTCGGCTTTCCTCGCTGCGGGAGTTGGACGAGCCGCGGCGTCCGTAGGATCACTGACATGGGCGCCGATGTGCTGGCCGGCCTGGTTGCCGAGTTGCCGGAGGGGATGGTGGTCACCGACCCTGCGGTGACGGAGTCCTATCGACAAGACCGTGCCTTCGACGCGTCGGCGGGAAAGCCGATCGCCGTAGTGCGTCCGCGGCGCACCGAAGAGGTGCAGACCATCCTGCGATGGGCCACCGCTCATCACGTCCCGGTGGTGACTCGCGGTATGGGCACCGGCCTGTCCGGCGGCGCCACCGCCGTCGACGGCGGGATTGTGCTGTCCACCGAGAAAATGCGCGACATCGAGGTCGACCCGGTCACCCGCACCGCGGTGTGCCAGCCCGGACTGCTCAACGCCGAAGTGAAGAAGACGGTCGCCGAGTACGGACTGTGGTACCCGCCTGACCCGTCGTCGTACGAGATCTGCAGCATCGGCGGCAACATTGCGACCAACGCCGGCGGGCTGTGCTGTGTGAAATACGGCGTCACCACCGACTACGTGCTAGGTGTGCAGGTTGTGCTGGCCGACGGCACCGCGGTCCGGCTGGGCGGCCCGCGACTCAAGGACGTCGCCGGCCTGAGCCTGACCAAGCTGTTCGTCGGCAGCGAAGGTGCCCTGGGCGTGATCACCGAGGTCACGCTGCGACTGGTGCCGCCGCAACAGCCGTTGAGCACCGTGGTCGGCAACTTCGCGTCGGTGGAAGCCGCCGCCCAGGCGGTGCTCGCGGTGACCGCGCGACTGCGCCCGGCGATGTTGGAGTTCATGGACTCGGTCGCCATCAACGCGGTCGAAGACAAGCTGCGGATGGGCCTGGACCGCGGCGCCGCCGCACTGCTGCTCGGGGCATCCGACGAGCGCGGCAACGGCGGGGCCGAAGACGCCGAATTCATGGCCTCGACTTTCTCCGAGTACGGTGCGACCGAAGTGTTTTCGACCGACGATCCGGAAGAGGGCGAGGCGTTCGTCGCCGCCCGCCGGTTCGCCATTCCGGCGGTCGAGGAGAAGGGTCCGCTGCTGCTCGAAGACGTCGGTGTGCCGCTGCCTGCGCTGGCCGACCTGGTCACCGGGATCGCCCGGATCGCCGCCGACCGCGACCTGATGATCTCGGTGATCGCCCACGCCGGCGATGGCAACACCCATCCGCTGATCGTGTACGACCCCGCCGACGCGGCGATGAAGGAGCGAGCCGACCTGGCGTACGGGGAGATCATGGACCTCGCCCAGCACCTCGGCGGCACCATCACCGGCGAACACGGTGTCGGGCGGTTGAAGCGTCCCTGGCTGGCCGGCTATCTCGGACCCGACGCGATGGCGCTGAATCAGCGCATCAAAGACGCATTGGACCCGTTGGGCCTGCTGAATCCCGGCGCGGGCGTCTGACACTCACTCACCGACGTGCCTCGGCGAATTCAGGCGCCGCACTGGCCGGTTGCTTCCGCGTCGCCGTCGCAGAACGGTAATTGCCGCATGCCGTCGACGGTGAGCTGAAGGAGTTGACCTGGCGAGCCAGCGGTGAGCGTGGCGGTCACCGGCGCACCGACGGCGTGATTCGCTGGATCGGTACTGGCGGTGATGCTTCCGGTGGCCACGCCGTCCAGGGCGGATGTCAACGCGAAGGTGAGGGTGCCGCGCGGCGCATCGCCTTCCGAGCAACTCGAACACACCCCGATGTCCGGGTAGGTATTGACGCCTGTGCCAGTATTGTCGATGACGAGCTTCGCGTCGTGCTTTTGCCAGGTCCCGACAAACGGGGCAAGGCCGGGAACATCGGCACTGGCTGATGGAACAAAAACAAAAACTATTGCGGCGCTTACTAATCCCGCGATTACGGTCTTCATTTCATCCTTTCTCCAAGGCGAGAACGTCGAGGGCCGTGCCGTGTCCAGTTGCGTCGTTGGCGAAAAAGCTGAATGCCTGTTCAGTATGGAGGAGGTTCGTGTAGGTTCCCAAACTGCGTGGCGGATGGCGGCACCTCTATCAGCGGGTTTGCAAATTTCTCATCAAAATGGCGGACGTGTTTTTCTCATCTTCGTGGCGGATCCTATAACCATACGGTTGTGCAGATCTTGATCGTCATGCCAGCGGGCGCGGTGAAGCGCGGGACGGGCAACGTCCGCAACGAATGGTTCGCGTCTGTGAACGTACGCGCCGAGCCAATTCGTTACCGTGACGCTTCTATCCTGGCAAAGTGATTG
>DASQSQ010000165.1:0-5419 GCA_035642315.1 Mycobacterium sp. | reverse complement strand
GGCATGATCGTCGGGTAGCGGTTTCGCCGGCTTGCGGCCTGCCGGTCCGGTCTGCGACGGCACGATCATCTCCCCGCTCCTCGGGTCGAACAGATCCGGATGCTGTTGGCGGATCCTGGCAATAATTCCGTCGAGCCGTTGCGGGCTAGCCCCGAATACCGTCACCGCATCCGCTATCTGTTGTGGTGTCAGCCCGGTCATCCATGCGTTCGGGTCACCAGTGCATTTGTTGACGTGCTCGACGGCGGCCAGCACGTCACTGGGCCCCGACATGCACGCGACTGTAGCCACGGGTGCCGGTGTCGACAATTCACTCGTGCACAGCCGTAAGCGCTAGCCGGCCGAGGCGGTGTAGTGCGCCGTCAACTTCTCCAACACAGCCCTTTTCGCCACATCGAGCTCGTGTGCATCGGATACCACGGCCAGGATTTCGCGTTGCTTGCCGATCAAAAATTTCTGGAACTCTCGCGCACCCATCGCGGTATCGAGCCCGATGGCGGTCTGATTCGCTACCGCGTGGTCGATTTCGGCGGCGATCGCGTCGAGGCGGCGAACACCCTCGATTGTTGCCGCATGCGCGCTGGCGAGTGCTTCGGCGAGAGCACGGTCGGCGTCCGCGGCGGCCACGTGCTGCCTCGCTAACGCGGCTTGCCCTTCCGCGATAGCGTCGATCGACCGCCCGGCCTGCTCTGCCATGGGTCGACCGTACTCAGGGGCTCCGCGCTCAACAACCATCGCCGCTACCCCAGTGGGCGCCTGATCTGCACGCCCGTGCCAAGCGGGCTGATCCGGACCGTTGCGCCGGAATGGGGTGCTTCGACGACCAGATTGTTGCCGATCGCCATCTGCACGTGGCCGGCGCTGGGAAAGACGAGGTCGCCCGGGCGGACTTGGGAACGGGGGATGGGGATCCCGTCGTAGATCTGCTGATAGGTGGTGCGGTCCAGATGGATTCCCGCCCGCGCGTAGGACCACTGGGTCAGTCCCGAACAATCGAACCGGTCGGGCCCGGTTGCACCCCAGACGTACGGACTGCCCAACCGCGACAGCGCGGCGCGCACCGCGATCCCGGCGCGGCTGTTCGCCGGCGGCAATCGCAGCCCGCTCCGGTAGCCGCCGCGTCGCAAGACTTGATAGCGCAAGGCGCGCAACGCCGCCCGATGCCGGCGGGCCTGCTGGCGGGCCGACAGCACATGCGCTCGTTGCGCCCGCAGCCGCGCGGCCCGACGGCGCATCGCCTCCCGCTGCGCCATCGGTGTGTCCGGCATCGCGGTGTCCGCGCGGGCCTCGTCGAGAACACTCTTCGTCAGGTTGCGGGCGGCAGCGTGATCGCGGTGCGCTTGCGCTGCGGTGGCGGCGACCGCCGCGTCCGTGGCGGTGGACGAACGCAAGGCTACCCGGCTTCGGTCTACCGCGGACTGGTAAAGCTCGTGTCCCCCACCGGTATTCAGTTCTGCGGCGCGCTTCAACAACCCGTCATACTGCGCTGCGTGCGCGTCCGACGTTACTTGCCGAGTGGGGCCCGCAAACAATTCGTGGGCACGGCTCAACACAACCAGTTCGCTTCCGCTCACTGCCCTTCTCCCGCACTGGTGTCGCCGTCGGCGAAGGCACGAATGCGCGGCAGCGCCCCGGGTGGAATGACTCCCCGATTCCGGATGTCCCACATTTCCGCGGCGGTGACTCCAAGCAGCGCCGCGATCACCGGCTCGGGCAGCGACGACTTCGCACAGGCCCGGTCGAACCGCGCACTGAGGCTCATCGGCATGCGGTCCAGCAGCGCGCCGCGCGTCGTCTCCAACGCCTGCAGATGCCGCATCAGCCGCCCGGCCGAGGCGGCGTCGGCGTTGACCGCCATCCGCCAGGAGTTGGCTGCCAGCATCTCGGCCTTCACACACTGTCCGATCACAGAGAGAATATACGATTCGTATTCGTTTGATGTCACGTCAGGCAGTCGCTCGATCACCGAGTTGATGGCGTCGTGCTGAGCTTCGGCGTATCCCTCGAGTACGTCGGTGTCGGTGTGGCGGTCCACGACGATCGGGCCGGTGACTCGCGCAGGGGGCGATTCTGTCGGCGTCGCCGCGGTCAGGCGCTCGAGCTCCGCCGCTGGATCCGCGGCTACCACTAGTCGCGAGTAGGTGCCCGGTGGCAAGCCAAGCCCGTTCTCTACCTTTTGAACTGTGCCTTTATGCGGTTTGCGGGCACCCCGCTCGAGATAGCTCAGCCCCATGATGCTCACGCCGGTTGCCGAGGAAAAGTCGGCCAAGGACCAGTCCCGCGACTCACGCAGTTCCCGGATTACCGCCCCGGCCGATTCGCGGCTCACCGCAGCGCTCCGGGCATATTCGGATACTACACAGCCGTATCTGTTCTCTCGTGGATATACGTTTTTGTCACGTTTCTCTTGCCAACTTGCTGTGAGTGTGTATACGCTTCTGCATACGTTTTAGCCTGGAGGAGGCGTCCAAGATGGGGCATCCATGTTCGGTCAACCCGGAATTGTGGTTCGGCTACGCCGATGACGATGGCGGCGACGGTGCCGCCAAGGCGCGCGCTTACGAACAGTCGGCCACCGAAGCGAGGCTGCTGTGCCTGCGCCGGTGCCCACTGGCGCAACAGCGGTTGTGCGCGCGATACGCGGTCGAGAACCGTGAGGAATACGGCGTCTGGGCCGGGGTCAAACTGCCCGGCGGCCAGTACCGCAAGCGTGAACAGCTGGCCAAGGCTCACGCCGTCCTGCGCCAGATCGCGGCCGGCGAGATCAACGCGCGACAGCTGCCCGACAACGCAGCGCTGTTGACGCGGCGCGAGGGCGACGCCGTTCCGGTAGCCGCCACGGTGTTCCATCTGCCGATCGCCCAGGTGGGCCCCCGAACCGCGGCCTGACTTGTCACAGCGCAGGGGTTGAATCGGCTGGCCGCGGGGTAATAACAGGGGCAACCGACACTGGGGACCCTGAATGGCTTTTGACCTGACGCCGACGGCGGCTCAACACGACCTGGCCCGGCGCACCCACGAGTTCGCCGAGTCCGTCATACGTCCTGTCGCGCTCGACTATGACCAGCGCCAAGAGTTCCCGTGGCCGGTGCTGGAGGAAGCCGCCCAGCGCGGCTTCTACAGCCCGCTGTTCTACCGCGATCTCATCGGCGACCCGACCGGTCTTTCGTTACCGATGTTCATGGAGGAGCTGTTCTGGGGTTGCGCCGGAATCGGTTTGGCGATCGTCATGCCGGCACTGGCGCTTTCGGCCATCGGGCAGGCCGCCTCTCCCGAGCAGATGCTGGAGTGGGCGCCGCAATGTTTCGGAAGTCCGGGCGACCTCAAGCTCGCGGCGCTGGCGATCTCGGAGCCGGAGGGTGGCAGCGACGTACGGAATCTGCGGACCAGCGCCCGCCGTGACGGCGACGACTGGGTGATCGACGGTCACAAGATGTGGATCGGCAACGGCGGCATCGCGGACGTGCATGTGGTCAACGCGGTCGTTGACGAAGAGCTCGGCCACCGCGGCCAGGGACTGTTCATCGTCCCAGGCGGCACCCCCGGTCTCGAACTGGTACGCAAACTCGACAAGCTTGGCTGCCGCGCATCGCATACCGCCGAGTTGCGCTTCGACGGTGTCCGGGTACCCCGCGACAATCTCCTGGGCGGAGAGGAAAAACTCCAGCACAAACTCGCCAAGGCCCGCGAAGCCATTGAGAGCGGTAAACGTTCCGGCTCCGCGACGTTGGGCACGTTCGAGCAGACGCGCCCAATGGTCGCCGCCCAGGCGATCGGCATCGCGCGGGCCGCGCTGGAATACGCCACTACCTACGCCACCAAGCGCGAGGCGTTCGGCGGACCAATCATCGACAACCAGGGCATCGCCTTTCCGTTGGCGGAGATCGCGACCCAGATCGATGCGGCGCGGTTGTTGACCTGGCGGGCGTCATGGATGGCCGCCCAAGGCATCCCATTCGAGCGAGGCGAAGGCTCGATGTCGAAGATGGCTGCCAGCGAGGTTGCGGTCAGGGCGACTGAACGGGCCATCCAGACCCTGGGTGGCTGGGGCTACATCACCGACCACCCGGTCGAAAAGTGGTATCGAGATGCCAAGCTGTACACCATCTTTGAGGGAACCAGCGAAATCCAGCGGATCGTCATATCCACCGCACTGGGCGCTTCCGAAGGCGCGCCGCCGCTGCACGTCGAACTCGAGCCGACCGGGGGTCCGCTGAACCGGATGTTCGGCCGCGGGACGCTGCTTCGGTCCCGCGTATCGAGTGCCGCGCTGTCTGCAACGGATCGGGTCCCCGAGCCGCTGATGCGTCTCGCCATGCAAGTCTTGCGACCGCCGCGTAAGTGAGCCGTTGCCGCGTACTGTTCGGCAGATGACCTTTGATAAGACTGGCGCCCAGACCGTCGTCAGCGCCGCGGATGGGAAGTACACCATTGCCGTCGACGGTGAAACCGTCGGGCTGGCCGCCGTCGCTGACCGGGGCAACCAGCGGGTTTTCTATCACACCGAGGTCGAAAAGCGTTTCGGTGGACGGGGTCTGGCGAACATTCTGGTGGGGGAGGCCCTTGAGGCAACTCGCGCCGATGGAAAACGTGTCGTCGCGGTGTGCCCGATGGTGGCCGCATTCATCAAAAAGCACCCGGAGTTCCGCGACCTGACCGACCCTGCCACGCCGGAGATCCTGCAGTGGGTGCAGACGGTGTAGCCGCGGGCTCCTCTAGAGACCGCCCAGGCCCCCGATCACTTGGACGGTGACCGCCAAAATCACTGTGCCGAATAGGTAAGACACCATCGCGTGCTGCAACACCGCCACCCTGATCGAACGCTTCTGCACGGCGGTGTCAGTCACCCCATACGTCACCGCGATGGTGAATGCCAGGTAGGCGAAGTCGGCGAAGGTGGGCTTGTCACCGTCATTGAAGTCGACCCCGCCTACCGGTTGTGTGTAGTACAGCACTGCGTAGCGCAGGGTGTAGACAGCGTGCACCGCCAACCAGGAGGCGATCACACTCAAGAACCCGACGACAGCGGCAATCGTGGCGTCAGGCCCTTTGGCAGTGCTGGCGATGAGCAGGTAGGCGACGCCGCCGAGGCTGGCAATGCTGGCTATCATCACGATCGTATCGGCAGGCCTGCGGCCCGGGTGCCGTTGCTGCACAACGACTTCGATCGCAACCGCGCTCATTCTGGCGATACTCGCCCAGGTCCAGATCAGATAGACGGTCGCGGTCGCGATCCATCCCGCGGCGGGGGCATACCTCCATCCCGCCGTCGCGGCGACGGCGGCCGCAGCGGCTACGCCGACGATCGCTGCGATTCCGATATGCACCGTCCTCGACTGGCCCTGCCGCAGGATCGAGGGAATCCGCATGGCGTCAGCTAAGCACGCGAAGCGGGCGATTCCGGCGATCAACGCACTGA
>DASQSQ010000164.1:0-2521 GCA_035642315.1 Mycobacterium sp. | reverse complement strand
GTAGATGGTGTGGGTGTGGCCACCGCACACCTCCATGAACTTGAAATGGTCGGCGCCATCGCCAGTTCCGGCCAGGTGCTCGATCGCCACCAGCAGTTTGCGGGCCGCCGCCGGGTCACGGAATTCGTCAACGAATTTCATGGTGTTTCCTCCCCGTCAGACGATCGCCGACGAATCGAAGGCTTCTATTTCGGTGGTGTAGGCGTCGCCGAGTTTCTTGACGGCCGCCAACGTGAGCAACGCTTCGGTCTCGTCGATCTTGGCCATCGCGAAGCCGACGTGTACCAGCACCCAGTCGTCGGGTTCGGGCATCTCGTTTTCCAGCAGCCGCACCGAGATGGTGCGCTGCACACCGTTGACGTCGACCTTCGCCAGATAGTTGTCGGCGTCGGTGATCTCGACGATCCGCCCAGGGATTCCCAGACACATGTCAGTCAACTCCTTATCTCAGCAGATCCTCGGCAGCGGGTCGCCGACGAGCATGTCGACGATCCGGGAGCCACCGAAACCAGTTCGTACGACAACGGTTTCGGCGGGTTCGGCGACGATCTGGCCGACTTCGGCCGCTTCGGCGCCCAACGGATGTGATCGCAGCGCCGCCAGCCCAGCCTCGGCCTCCTCGGCTGCGACGACGGCAATGAACTTGCCCTCGTTGGCGACGTAAAGCGGGTCGATGCCGAGCAGTTCGCATGCGCCGCTCACCATCGGGTGCACCGGAAGGCGATCCTCTTCCAATAGCACCCCCAGGCCGCAGGCCTGGGCCAGTTCGTTGCAGACGGTGCCGACGCCACCGCGGGTGGGGTCGCGCAACCATCGTGTCGACGGCGCTACCGACAACAGCAGCTCCACCAGCGGGCTCACCGCGGCGGTGTCGGAGTGGATATCGGCTTCGATGGCCAGGTCGCCGCGGGCCAGCATCACCGCCATCCCGTGATCGCCCATCGATCCGGACAACAGCACCTTGTCGCCGGGGCGCACCGATGCCGGCGACAATTGGCGGTCTGCGGGGATCACGCCCACGCCGGTGGTCGTGATGAACAGGCCGTCGGCCGCACCCTTGGACACGACTTTGGTGTCGCCGGTGACGATCTGCACACCGCAGGCGGCGGCCGCCGCCGCCATGTCGGCGACGGTCTCCTTCAACTCGGCGATCGGGAAGCCTTCCTCGAGCACGAATGCTGCCGAGATCCATTGCGGCACAGCACCGGCCACTGCCAGGTCGTTGGCGGTACCGTGCACCGCCAATTGGCCGATGGAGCCGCCGGGAAAACGCCTTGGCTGCACCACGAATGAATCGGTGGACATTGCGAGCCGTTCACCGCCGGGCAAATTGATTACCGCTCCGTCGCCGAGCGATTCGAGCAGCGGGTTACGGAACGCCTCCATGAAAACGGCATCGACCAGGGCCGCCGACGCTTTTCCGCCGGCGCCGTGCGCCAGCGTCACGTGATCGTCGAGCAGCCGGGGACGGCGTCTGCGGAATGACTCGATCCGCTCGATCACCTCGCCCTCGCCGAAACGCGGGCCTGAGGTCAAGTATTCGCTCGACGACTTCGTCATAAGGCCTCCACTGCCTGGATCGCTATCTGATCGTGCACTGCCAGCCAGAGCTGATAGCCCAGCAGCGCTTGGGATTCCTGAATCCGGTGCACACTTTGCGAACGAACCACGAAGCACGCGTCGACATCCGGGCTCTTCGCGAACGCACCGCCGTCGTATCCGGCGAAGCCGACGGTGTACATGCCGCGACGGCGCGCCTCCTTCAGGGCGGCCATCAAGTTGGGCGAGCTTCCGCTGGTCGACATCGCGATCGCGATATCGCCGGCTTTTCCGCGGGCGATCAGCTGCCGAGCGAACACCAGCTCGAACCCGACGTCGTTGCCGAGCGCTGTCATGATGGCCTGGTCGGCGGTCAGCGACCAGGCTGGCAGCGGTTTGCCCCCCGGCGGCTGCGCGAACAGTCGCGCCAAAGTGGTACAGTCGGTGCAGCTTCCGCCGTTGCCGAAGGTGAACAGGCGTCCGCCCGTGCTGAAGCGACACGCCATTTCGGCAGCGGCGCTGCCAATCAGTTCGGTGTTGGCTTCCAGCGTCGAACGGCGCAACGAGAGGCTTTCCGCGGCCTTGGCCTGAGCCGAGGCGGCCAGGTCGGCGAGCAGCGATTTCGGGTCGTCTTCTTGCGCGTCGATGAAGGGGTACAGGAAGTTCGTCGGCTCGTCAGTCATCGAACCCCACCTTGCTCATTGCGCCGCTCCTCGATCCGGGCTGCGCCGGCATCTTCGTCGACGACGCGGTTGATCGCCATCCCGGCGTGCACCAGCACCAACTCGCCGGCGACGACCGGATCGACCAGCGTGGTCGCGACCGTTTCGACGCCGTTGGCGGTGCGTACCGTGGCCATTCCGTCGGCCGTCGCGGTGAGCACCTCTCCCAGGCGACCTTCGTCGCTGCAGGTGATACACACGTCGTCGGTGCACTCGGAACTTTCTTTCAGTAGGCCCGGGTGCTCGAAACAGACGTGGGT
>DASQSQ010000163.1:0-2356 GCA_035642315.1 Mycobacterium sp. | reverse complement strand
ACAGCGCGGAGAAGACGGTCGTCAGTTCCTTGCCCGATCCGGCGTCGAAGGCGAAGCCCGCGGCGGTACCGGTCACAGCGAGCAACACCGCGGCCCACCACGGCACACCAGGAATAGTGGGGACTATCGAGCGGTGATCCGCCGTCACCGCCGACTGCGTCCGCTCTCCTGACACACGTCGACCGTACCGGCTCAGCGCCGAAAGGCTTGTAAAGACCTCGTTAGCGGTCTGTGGGCGTGCCATATGCCGCCGCTGGTGGGCTCTCCTACACTTGTGTCCCTGTGAGTCTGAGCCTCGGGATCGTGGGTCTGCCGAATGTCGGCAAGTCGACACTGTTCAACGCGCTGACCAGAAACAATGTGGTGGCCGCGAACTATCCGTTCGCGACGATCGAGCCGAACGAAGGCGTGGTGCCGCTGCCCGATCCTCGGTTGGCGACGTTGGCCGAGATGTTCGACTCGGAGCGCATCGTTCCGGCGCCGGTGACCTTCGTGGATATCGCCGGCCTGGTCGCGGGCGCCTCCGAAGGTGCTGGCCTGGGCAACAAATTCCTGGCCAACATCCGCGAATGCGACGCGATCTGCCAGGTGGTGCGGGTGTTCTCCGACGACGACGTGACGCACGTCGCGGGGCAGGTCGACCCGAAGTCCGACATCGAGGTCATCGAGACCGAGCTGATCTTGGCGGACATGCAGACGCTCGAGCGTGCGGTGCCCAGGCTGGAGAAGGAGGCCCGCAACAACAAAGAACGCAAACCGCTGCACGACGCCGCGGTGGCCGCGCAAACGACGCTCGACGGCGGGACGACGTTGTTCGCCGCGGGGGCGGATGCAGCGCTGCTGCGGGAATTAAATCTGCTGACCACCAAACCGTTCCTGTACGCGTTCAACGCCGACGAGACAGTTCTCACCGATGTCGATCGCGTCGCGGAGCTACGCGCACTGGTATCGCCCGCGGACGCAGTCTTCCTGGACGCCAAGATCGAGGCCGAGCTGATCGAGCTCGACGACGAGTCGGCCGCCGAGCTGCTGGAATCGATCGGTCAGGTCGAGCGCGGCCTGGATGCGTTGGCGCGGGCTGGTTTTCACACCCTGAAGCTGCAGACTTTTCTGACGGCCGGGCCCAAGGAGTCGCGGGCGTGGACCATCCATCAGGGCGACACCGCGCCCAAGGCCGCCGGGGTGATCCACACCGACTTCGAGAAGGGCTTCATCAAGGCCGAGATCGTCTCCTACGACGACCTGGTCGACGCCGGGTCGATGGCCGCGGCCAAGGCGGCCGGCAAAGTACGCATGGAGGGCAAGGATTACGTGATGGCCGACGGCGACGTGGTCGACTTCCGCTTCAACGTCTAGTCACCAAAGGTAAGGCTTAGCCGGCGACGACGGGCTCGATGTGTACGCTCCGGAATCGTGAGCTGGACACCTGAGCAGCTCGCTCGGGTGGATGCCGCCCGCAAACTCGAAATTGCAGTACGCCGTGCGGACGGAACACTTCGGCCGTGGACGCCGATTTGGGTAGTGCACGTTGTCGGCGACGTATATGTCCGCACGTGGTACCGCAGAGATACCGGGTGGTTTGGCCTTGCCTTGCGCACCAGACGCGCACGTGTGCGCGTCCCTGGCGTAGAAGTCGACGTGCGCATCGAGGACGTCGGTGTCGGCCCGTCGGGACTGCGGGAGGACGTGGACGGCGCCTACCGTGACAAGTACGGCGGCGGTTCGACCGGAAACATGGTCGGAGACGAAGCCGCAGCCACGACACTTCGGTTGCTCACGCAATGATTAGCCGCGCGGCGGAGTTCCGTTTCAGCGTCTAGGTTTAACCGCAGACGCGAGGAGTTGGACAGTGGCGGTTCTCGTTAACGTGGACAACTTCGCCCGCGCGGAGACCCACCGGATGTTTGCCGACATTCAGGCCGTTGCGGGGGGTATCGGCAGCTTCCGGCACAACCGGACGCCTGCCCGCATCGATGAACAGACGGTCATCAGAATGAACCGGGACACGCTGTACAGCTTCGCGATCGTGGATCTCGCGCGGCCGGCTCGGCTGAGGTTGCCGGACGCGAACGGCCGCTACCTCTCGGCGATGATCGTCAACGAAGACCACTTTGTGAACAGCGTGTTGCACGAAGCCGGTGAGCATACGCTGACGAGCGATCAATACGGTTCCCGCTACGTCCTGGTCGGTGTTCGAATCCTGGTTGATCCCACCGACCCGGCAGATGTCGCCGCTGTCGCGGCGGTTCAAGACGGCCTCGCCATAGAGGTCGGCTCAGCTGAGGCATTCGTCAAGCCGGACTACGACGCCGACAGCATGGACACAACTCGCGAAGCGCTGCTGAGGCTCGCCAGT
>DASQSQ010000162.1:0-4330 GCA_035642315.1 Mycobacterium sp. | reverse complement strand
GATCGTGCGCCTGCTTGACCGCGGCGAAGTCCGCGTCGCGGTCGGTGACGTCCAACTGGATCGGCAGGACGGCATCGCCGTACTTGTCCACCAGATCGGCCAGCGTTGCGGTATTCCGTGCGGTGGCCGCGACCTTGTCGCCCCGCTCCAACGCGGCGATCGCCCATTCCCGTCCGAAGCCACGCGATGTACCCGTAATAAACCAAACTTTTTCAGTCACGCCCGATTGCAACGCACACGTCGGCCGTGCATTCCCGCTTGCAGGTAGCGTCAGCGTGGTGAGCCGCGCGACCCTGGACAAGGATCCCCGCGAGGTGGCGTCGATGTTCGACGGCGTCGCTCGGCGCTACGACCTGACCAACACCGTGCTGTCGCTCGGCCAGGACCGGTACTGGCGTCGTGCCACCCGATTGGCGCTGGGCATCGGGCCGGGGGAGAAGGTACTGGATCTGGCCGCGGGTACCGCGGTGTCGACGGTCGAGCTGGCCAGCTCCGGGGCATGGTGCGTGGCGACGGACTTCTCGGTCGGCATGCTCGCGGCCGGGCGTGCCCGCATCGTGCCGAAGGTCGCCGGGGACGCCACCCGACTACCGTTCGGCGACAACGTCTTTGACGCGGTCACGATCAGCTTCGGACTGCGCAATGTCGCTGAGCGAGACACGGCGCTGCGCGAGATGGCGCGTGTCACCCGGCCCGGCGGGCGGCTGGTGGTGTGCGAATTCTCCACGCCCACCAACCGGCCTTTCGCCACCGCCTACAAGGAGTACTTGATGCAGGCCCTGCCGCGGGTCGCGCGCGCCGTGTCGAGCAATCCGGACGCCTACGTCTACCTGGCCGAGTCGATTCGGGCTTGGCCCGACCAGCCCGCGCTGGCACACCAGATTTCGAAAGCCGGATGGTCGGCGGTGCGGTGGCGCAATCTCACCGGCGGCATCGTCGCGCTGCATGCCGCCTACAAACCGGTCAGCTGAACGGTTTTCGACGATCGATCAGCCGCGAGGCCAGCCCGCCGCCGCGCCATACCCGGGCCACCCAGTCGGCGTCGTCGTCGGTGACCAGGTTGCCCATCACCCGCACCGCGATGCCCATCAGCCTCGTCGAGCGCATCGCGATCGGACCGGTCGCGGGTAAGAACCGCGGGAACGTCAGTAACAGCGCCAGCCGGCGTGCCACCGAAAACCCACGCCCGTAATGAGATTGCAGGGTCTGCGGCCAGATCTTCGATAGATCGCCCGAGCCGAGCAGTTCGGCGGCCAGCCGTCCAGTCTCCAGCCCGTAGTCGATGCCCTCGCCGTTCAGCGGGTTGACGCAGGCGGCGGCGTCGCCGATCAGCATCCAGTTGCGCCCGGCCACCCCGGACACCGCGCCGCCCATCGGCAGCAGCGCGGAGGACACCGCCCGCGGTTGGCCGGTGAACCCCCATTCGTCGCGGCGCAGGTCGGTGTAATACGACATCAGCGGTCGCAGCGCCAGGTCGGCCGGGTGTTTGGTGGTCGACAGCGCACCCACGCCGATGTTCACCTCGCCGTTGCCCAGCGGGAAGATCCAGCCGTAGCCGGGCAGCACCGCGCCGTCGGGGGAGCGCAGTTCCAGGTGTGAGGTCAGCCACGGCTCGTCGCTGCGGGGCGTGGCGAGGTATCCGCGGGCGGCGATGCCGTACACCGTTTCCTGATGCCAGCGCCGGCCGAGGATACGGCTGAGTGTCGAGCGGGCGCCGTCGGCGACGATCAGCTCGCGGCACCCGACTTCCGTCCCGTCGGCCAGTGTCACCGAGGTTACCCGGGTCGACGAATCATGATGTACTCCAACAGCTTTGACGCCCAGTCGCATTCGCGCCCCCGCGTCCTCGGCGACTTTGCGAATCCGGTCGTCCAGCTCGACGCGGGTCACCGCGCTGCCGGTCGACGGGAACGACGGGCCGGGCCAGGCCACTTCCACTTCGCCGCCGAACCCGCTCATCCGCAAGCCCCGATGCCGGATCCGGGCGTCCAGCCATTCGCCGAGCCCCAACCGTTCGAGTTCGGCGACCGCGCGCGGCGTCAGCCCGTCGCCGCAGGCCTTGTCGCGGGGAAAGTTCGCCGCGTCGATGACCAGCACGTCGCGGCCCGACCGGGCCGCCCAGGCGGCGGCCGCCGACCCGGCCGGTCCGGCGCCCACCACCACCACGTCGGCATGGGAGTGCATGCTCACCAGTATGTTGGGTTCGTGAGGACTCCGACGACGGTGGTGGCAGGGGTGGACTTCGGCGACGCTGCCTTCGCCACCAATGTGCGCGACGGGGTGGCTCGCATCGAGCAACTCATGGAAACCGAGCTGCGCGGGTCTGATGACCTGATGACGGAGGCGGTGCTGCACCTGTTCGAGGCCGGCGGCAAACGATTCCGCCCGCTGTTCACGGTGTTATCCGCGCAGCTGGGACCGCGGCCGGACGCCGGCGAGGTGACGATCGCGGGCGCGGTCATCGAGCTGGTGCATCTGGCCACGCTGTACCACGACGACGTGATGGACGAGGCCCAGGTGCGGCGCGGGGCGCCGAGCGCCAACGTGCGGTGGGGCAACAACGTCGCGATCCTGGCCGGCGATTACCTGTTCGCGACGGCCTCGCGGCTGGTGTCACGGCTGGGTCCCAATGCGGTGCGGATCATCGCGGATACGTTTGCCCAGCTGGTGACCGGTCAGATGCGTGAAGGCCAAGGGGCGGCCAACGGGGCGGACCCGATCGAGCACTACCTGAAGGTGGTGCACGAGAAGACGGCCTGCCTGATCGGCGCGGCAGGCCAGTTCGGCGCGATGTTCTCCGGCGCCGACGAGGACCAAATCCAGCGGCTCAGCCGGCTGGGCAGCATCGTCGGCACGGCATTTCAGATCTCCGACGACATCATCGACATCGACAGCGACCCCGACGAGTCCGGCAAGCTGCCCGGCACCGACCTGCGCGAAGGTGTCCACACCTTGCCGGTGCTCTACGCGTTGCATGACAGCGGGCCGGAGGCCGATCGGCTGCGCGAACTGCTGGTCGGACCGATCGACGATGACGAGCGGGTGGCCGAGGCGTTGGCGTTGTTACGGGCGTCGGCAGGCATGGCCAAGGCCAAGGACACGGTGGCGCGCTATGCGGCGCAAGCGCACGAGGAGTTGGCCGGGCTGCCCGACGGTCCCGGGCGGGAGGCGCTGGTCACGCTGGTCGATTACACGATCCACAGACACGGCTAGGTTTCAGGAACTCGGTGGCCCTTAGCGAGCGTTTAATGAACGTGTTCGTAGGAGGAGATTGATGACCTGGCATCCGCATCACAACACGTTCAAGACGTTCGCGTTGCTGGTAGGCATGTCCGCGCTGATCGTGTTTGTCGGGGGTTTGTTCGGTCGGACGGCATTGTGGATCGCCGTGCTGTTCGCCGTGGGTATGAACGTGTACACGTACTTCAACAGCGACAAGCTGGCGCTGCGGGCGATGCATGCGCAGCCGGTGTCGGAGGTGCAGGAGCCGGTGATCTACCGGATCGTGCGTGAGCTGGCCACCACCGCCCACCAGCCGATGCCGCGGCTCTACATCAGCGACACGGCCGCGCCCAACGCGTTCGCCACCGGCCGCAACCCACGCAACGCCGCGGTGTGCTGCACGACCGGGATTCTGAACATCCTCAACGAGCGTGAGCTGCGCGCGGTGCTGGGTCACGAGCTTTCGCACGTCTACAACCGCGACATCCTGATCTCGTGCGTGGCCGGCGCGCTGGCTTCGGTGATCACCGCGTTGGCCAACATGGCGATGTTCGCCGGCATGTTCGGTGGCAACAACCGCGAGGGCGGCAATCCCTTTGCGCTGCTTTTGGTTTCGATGCTCGGCCCGATCGCGGCGGCGGTGGTGCGGATGGCGGTGTCGCGCTCGCGCGAGTATCAGGCCGACGAGTCGGGTGCGCTGCTGACGGGCGACCCGTTGGCGTTGGCGTCGGCGCTGCGCAAGATCTCCGGTGGTGTGCAGGCCGCGCCGCTGCCCCCTGAACCGAAGCTGGCCGCCCAAGCCCACCTGATGATCGCCAACCCGTTCCGCAACGGCGAGCGGATCGGTTCGCTGTTCTCCACGCACCCGCCGATCGCCGACCGGATCCGCCGGCTCGAGGAAATGGCCGGGCACTAGTCTCACCAGCCTCAGGAGTCCCCACAAGCCGACCATGCGGTGACTTTCCGATTCGACAGCGCATGCGATATCACGGCAGCATGAATCGTTACACCCAGCCGCGGGTACGGCTGTGGCTGGTGTGGCTTGGCGGCTCAGAAGCCTGCGCCGTGGACCTCGTGACCGGGCGTATCCGCGGCCAAGCCGCGATAG
>DASQSQ010000161.1:0-6594 GCA_035642315.1 Mycobacterium sp. | reverse complement strand
GAAGCCTCAGTAGGAGTAGAAGCCCTTGCCGGATTTCTTCCCCAGCTGACCGGCCTCGACCATCCGTTGCAGCAACGGCGGCGGGGCGTAGTGGGCGTCCTTGAGCTCGTCGTACATCGCGTCGGCAATCAGCTTCATGGTGTCGAGCCCGATGAGGTCGGACAGCCGCAGCGGACCCATCGGATGCGACAGGCCGGCAACGATGGCGGTGTCGACGTCTTCGATCGACGCGACGCCCGACTCGACCATCCGGATGGCCGACAGCAGGTAGGGCACCAGCAGAGCGTTGACCACGAAGCCGGAGCGGTCGCCGCAGCGCACCACCTTCTTGCCGAGCACCTCGCTGGCGAAGTGTTCGACGCGCTCCAGCGCCTCGTTGTTGGTGACGAGCGTGTTGATCAGCTCGACAAGCGGCAGGACCGGTACCGGGTTGAAGAAGTGCAGACCGAGCACACGGCCCGGATTCTTGGTCGCCGCAGCGATTTTCATGATCGGGATGCTCGAGGTGTTGGATGCGAGCACAGCGTCGGGATCGGTGACGATCTCGTCGAGTTCGGCGAAGACCTTGGCCTTGACGGCCTCGTTCTCGACGATCGCCTCGATGATCAGTTGACGGTCGGCGAGGTCGGACAGCGTGCTGGTGTAGCGCAGCCGCGCCAGGGTCGCGTCGCGCTGGTCGGCGGGCAGCTTGCCCCTGCTGGCGGCGCGCTCCAGCGACGCCTCGATCCGGGCCTTGCCCGCGGCGGTCAGCTCCTCGGTGGGCTCGTAGACCACCACGTCGACTCCGGCTTTGGCCGAAACCTCGGCGATGCCCGCGCCCATCTGCCCGGCGCCGACAACGCCAACGCGCTCAATCGCATTGCTCACTTGCAGGTTGTCCTCTCGATATGCGTCAGGCCCCGCCCAGGGTTTCCGGGCGGGGCCTGCGCTGTCAAGCCGAATGCTTTTGGCTACGGCCTCGGCTTAGTGGCTCCGTTCGTCGGTTCCACTTCCTCCTCGCGGCCTGGAGGCCGCGCATCGTCAGTGGCTCCGTTCGTCAGTGGCTCCAGCCATCTGTTTCACTTCGTCCTCGCGGGCAAGCCCGCTCGAACTCAGTGAAACTGACCCTCTTCGGTCGAGCCCGCCAGAGCGGTGGTCGACGAGGTCGGGTCGACCGTGGTGGCGATGCGGTCGAAGTAACCGGCACCGACCTCACGCTGGTGCTTGGTCGCGGTGTAACCCCGCTCCTCGGCGGCGAACTCGCGCTCCTGCAGCTCGACGTAGGCGCTCATCTGGTTGCGGGCGTAGCCGTAAGCCAGGTCGAACATCGAGTAGTTGAGCGCGTGGAAGCCGGCCAGCGTGATGAACTGAAACTTGAATCCCATTGCGCCGAGCTCTTTTTGGAACCGCGCGATGGTCGAGTCGTCCAGGTGCTTGCGCCAGTTGAACGACGGCGAGCAGTTGTAGGCCAGCAGCTGGTCGGGGAACTCGCTCTTGACGCCCTCGGCGAACTTGCGCGCCAACTCCAGGTCCGGCGTGCCGGTCTCCATCCAGATCAGGTCGGAGTAGGGCGCGTAGGCCTTGGCGCGAGCGATACACGGCTCCAGGCCGTTCTTCACCCGGTAGAAGCCCTCGGCAGTGCGCTCACCGGTGATGAACGGACGGTCGCGCTCGTCGACGTCGGAGGTGATCAGCGTCGCCGCCTCGGCGTCGGTGCGGGCGATGACGACGGTCGGCACGCCGGCGACGTCGGCCGCCAGTCGGGCGGAGGTCAGCGTCCGGATGTGCTGCTGGGTGGGGATCAGCACCTTGCCGCCGAGGTGACCGCACTTCTTCTCCGAGGCCAGCTGGTCCTCCCAGTGCGAACCGGCGACACCGGCGCCGATCATGGCCTTCTGCAGCTCGTAGACGTTGAGCGCGCCACCGAAGCCGGCCTCACCGTCGGCGACGATCGGGGCGAGCCAGTTCTCCACCGACGTGTCGCCCTCGACCTTGGCGATCTCGTCGGCGCGCAGCAGCGCGTTGTTGATGCGGCGCACCACCTGCGGCACCGAGTTGGCCGGGTACAGGCTCTGGTCGGGGTAGGTGTGGCCGGATAGGTTTGCGTCGCCGGCGACCTGCCAACCCGACAGGTAGATGGCCTTCAGCCCGGCGCGCACCTGCTGCACCGCCATGTTGCCGGTCAGCGCGCCCAGCGCGTTGACGAACTCCAGGTCGTGCAGCTGGTTCCACAGCACCTCGGCGCCGCGGCGGGCCAGGGTGTGCTCCTCGACCACGCTGCCCTGTAGGGCGACGACGTCGGCGGCCTTGTAAGTACGCGTGACGTCCTTCCACCGCGGGTTGGTGTCCCAGTCGTGCTGAACGTGTTCGGCGCTCTTTGGCGTGCCAACGCTGGACATTGGGCTTGCTCCTAACGGTCTTTGACGGCTACCGATCTGAGACCCGGATTTCCAGGCTTGCTAAGGGCCTCAGCATCGTTACTGATCTGCTAAGTCGAAGATGGCACAGGTCAGCGCCGCAGGTCCACCGATTTTCTTGCCAACTTTGGCTACGGGTTAGCCGCATTTTGCAAAACTTGCGAAGATCGCTCGTAACTGAAACGGTTCAGTTGCTACCAGCCGGTAACTAAAATGCGCAGGTCAATGCATACGTTTGCGTAACGCCCGTACGGTTAAAGAGCGAAGATCGACGCGACCGCTTTGGTCTCGTCGCCGACGGCATATGTGAGCGTTCTAACAGTGCGATCAGCCAGGTCAGTGCCGAATCGATCGGTCGACCCGGGCGGGTGCACATGCGAGATGATCTCCAGCTTGTCGCCCAGCGCCACCGCAGCATCGTGCTCGATGGTCACCCGCAGCGGAGCTTTGAGCAGGTCGGGATACGACGACAGGTAGTCCTCGACGACGCTCCAGTACACGGAGTTGTTCATGTGGTCGAAGAAGTCGATGTCGGTGAACCGAACGGGAAACTCGTGGATCTCCACGGCGTCGTCACGGCCGCCTGCTGTTAGATAGGCCTTCCACCGCAGCCGGTCGATATCGGTGGTGCGCCGCAGGCCCTCGAGAAAGTCGTCGGCGATGCGCGCCGGCGTTTGGGTGTCGCGATTGAAGTTGATCCAAAACCCTTCGGACTCCATCAGCCCGCCTTTGCGCCCGTCGATGCGGACCCGCATCTCACACCACCGGTTCGATGTTCCCGAGCACCACCGGCGCATCCGCAGCATGTCACCGAACTCGATCGGGCGAATCAGGTCGATCATCGTACGGCGGACAATCCACAGCGGATGGGTTTCCTCATAGCCCATCTCGCGCAGCTGATCCTGGCCAATGTCGACGATGTGACGGGCCGCGGCATCGAAGCGCAGCCGGCCCTCGCGGTCGATGTCGGCGACGCGCAGCGGCCACTCAAGGTCGAAGACGTCGGGATGGCCGTCAGGTACCGGCATCATCACTTTGTCCAGACTCACGGTGTCACTCCCGCTGCTCCTCATGCTGGGCTCACGCGTGGCCCGGCTAAACCTCCCCCAATCAAGGATGATGCCAAACGACCTTGAGGCGGTGCCAATCCGCGACGTCATGCAAATCTTGCTAACCGTGCCTTCGCAACACGGGTAGGCTGGCCGGATGGCCAAGACATTCGTTGGCTCGCGGGTCCGGCAGCTGCGCAGCGAGCGCGGATTCAGTCAGGCCACGCTGGCGCAGATGCTCGACATTTCACCGAGCTACCTCAATCAGATCGAGCATGACGTCCGGCCGCTGACCGTCGCCGTGTTGCTGCGGATCACCGAGGTGTTCGGCGTCGACGCGACGTTCTTCGCCTCGCAGGACGACACCCGTCTCCTTGCCGAGCTGCGCGAGGTCACGCTCGACCACGACCTCGGCGTCGAGGTGGACCAGTCAGAGCTGGCCGACGTCGTGAACTCGCACCCGGCTCTGGCGCGGGCCTTAGTCAACTTGCACCGGCGGTATCGGCTGACGACCACGCAGCTCGCGGCCGCCACCGAGGATCGTTTCTCCGACGGGAGCGGCAGCGGATCGATCACGATGCCGCATGAAGAGGTGCGCGATTACTTCTATGAGCGACATAACTACCTCCACGAACTGGACACCGCCGCCGAGGAGCTCACGGTGCGGATGCGCATGCACCGCGCCGACCTGGTACGCGACCTGTCCGACCGGCTGACCTCCGTGCACGATGTCCGCATCAAACGAATCGATCTGGGCGACAACGTCCTTCACCGCTTCGACCCGGAGACGCGAACGCTGGAAATCGGCGGACACCTGCCGTCGGGCCAGTCCGCGTTCAAACTCGCCGCAGAGCTGGCCTACTTGGAGCACGGGGCGCTCATCGACGACCTGGTCGCCGAGGGCAGCTTCACCAGCGACGAGTCCCGCAAGCTGGCCCGACTCGGGCTGGCCAACTACTTCGCCGCCGCAACGGTGCTGCCCTATCGGCAGTTCCACGAGATCGCCGAGAACTTCCGCTACGACGTCGAGCGGCTCTCGGCGTTTTACGCGGTGAGCTACGAAACCATCGCCCACCGGTTATCGACGTTGCAGCGACCGTCGATGCGCGGCGTGCCGCTGTCGTTCGTGCGCGTCGATCGCGCGGGGAACATGTCAAAACGCCAATCCGCCACGGGTTTTCATTTCTCCTCGGCAGGCGGCACCTGCCCGCTGTGGAACGTCTACGAGACGTTCGCCAACCCGGGCAAGATCCTGGTGCAGATCGCCCAGATGCCCGACGGCCGCAACTACATGTGGGTGGCCCGGACCGTGGAGCGGCGGGCATCACGGTATGGTCAGCCCGGTAAAACCTTCGCGATCGGCCTGGGCTGCGAACTCCGGCATGCCCACCGGCTCGTCTACTCGGAAGGACTCGACTTGTCCGGCAACATCGCTACACCGATCGGTGCGGGCTGCCGGGTCTGCGAGCGCGACAACTGTCCGCAGCGGGCGTTCCCCGCGCTGGGCCGGGCACTTGATCTCGACGAGCACCGCAGCACCGTGTCTCCGTACTTGGTGAAGCACGCATGACCGACCAGATCGGTCGCATCCCGGCCGGCGGCTTCCGCGAATTAGGCCCGATCAATTGGATTTTGGCGAAGTCCGCCGCCCGCACCGTGCGCGCACCCAAGATGCACTTGTTCGCCACACTGGGCCAGCACAAGCGGCTGTTCCTGTCGATGATGCCGTATTCCGCCGTGCTGCTACGGGGCAGGCTGCCGTTGGTCGACACCGAGCTGGTGATCCTGCGCGTCGCACACCTGCGCAACTCCGAATACGAACTGCAGCACCACCGCTGGATGGGACGCCGTCGCGGACTCGACGACCGGACGCAGGAGCTGATCTTCGCCTGGCCGAACACTACGGACGCCGCCGGCGGGCTCACCGACCGGCAACAGACGCTGCTGCGTGCCACCGACGAGTTCATCCTCAACCGCTCGATCAACACCAAGGTGTGGCAGCAGCTGTCCCATCACCTCGACCGGCGTCAGCTCATCGAATTCTGCCTGCTGGCAGGACAATACGACTGCCTGGCCGCGACCATGTCGGCGCTGGAGATTCCCCTGGATAATCCAGGTGATCACAAGTAGCTGTCGGCCACCACGAGCAACGACAGCAGAACCGGAAGTACCGGCGACGCGAGCGCGCCGGACGCCAATGTGACGTTCCCGCTGCGCCGCAGCCGCCGTCCCCACACCGTCGTACCGACCGCGAACGCCACCGAGCCGATCAACACGATCGGGCCCCACACGCCGACGGTCGCCACGGCGTCGCCGATCGAGATGGCCACCAGCCACAGCACGTAACCGGCCAGCACGCCGCCGAGCGCGGCCCATACCGATTCCGCTCGCACCGCTCGAGATCTGGCCATCGGCGTCAGAAGTTGATCATGTGGCCGGTCAGGCCGTGGAAGCATTCCTGCAGCGCCTCCGACATCGTCGGGTGGGTATGGACGTTGCGTGCCAACTCATTTGCGGTCAGATCCCACTTCTGCGCCAGCGTCAGCTCCGGCAGCAACTCGGACACGTCGTGGCCGATCAGATGCCCGCCGAGCAGCTCGCCGTGTTCGCCGTCGGCGATGAGTTTGACGAAACCGCTCGGATCACCCACGCCGTGCGCCTTGGCGTTGGCGGTGAACGGGAACTTGGCGACCTGGACGTCGTAACCCTCGTCGCGGGCCTGCTCCTCGGTGAGCCCGAAGCTGGCCACATTCGGCTGGCAGAACGTCGCACGGGGCAGCATGCGGTAGTCGCCAAGGGCCAAAGTCTCTGCGCCGGCTATGGTTTCGGCCGCCACAACACCCTGCGCCTCGGCGACGTGTGCCAGCTGCAGCAACCCGGTGACATCGCCGATGGCATAGATGTGCGAAACGTTGGTCTGCATGTAGTCGGTGATCCCGATGCCTTTGCGGTCGGTCAGCGCGACGCCGGCCTTGTCCAAGCCGTAGCCTTCGATGTTGGGCGCAAACCCGATGGCCTGCAACACTTTCTGTGCTTTGAGCTCCTCGGATTTACCGTCCTTGCTGACAGTCACCGTGACCACAGATCCGTCGTCGCCGACCGACTCGACCTTGGTGCCGGTGAGAATCTTGACGCCGAGCTTCTTGAAC
>DASQSQ010000160.1:0-11354 GCA_035642315.1 Mycobacterium sp. | reverse complement strand
ACCCGGTCGAAGTAGGGGATGACGAAATTGAGGCCGGGCTGCAACGTGCGGTCGTAGCGGCCGAGCCGTTCGACGTTGCGGGCAAGCGCCTGGGGCACGATGCGCACCGCCCGCAGCACGGTGAATGCCACGAACAGCGCGATGACCAGTCCGGGGATAAGAGAAAGTGCGGTTTCCATGAGTTACTTCCGGGGATACACGAGCGCGGTGGTGCCGCTGATCTCCAGCACGTCGACGGTCGCTCCAGCGGGTATCACCAGGGTTTGGTCGTAGGTGCGCGCCGTCCACTCCTCGCCGCGGATACCGCCGATGCGAACCCTGCCGTCGAGCCGGGACACCTCTGACACGACATAGGCGGGCTTACCGATTAATGCTTCTACGCCGAAACGCTCGAGCTGGGGCCGGAGCAAGTGCCGACGGACGATGGGGCGGATGAGCAGCACCCCGATCGTGGCGGTGACTGTGAACGCAAAGAGTTGGACAGGAACGGGTAGTCCGAGTGCGGCGAAGCCCGCGGTGATCAACGCAGCGACACCGAGCATCCCGACCGCTGCGGTGATAGTGAGCATTTCGACCACCAGCAACACTACGGCGATGATCAACCAGATCAGCCATGCATCCATGCGGCGATCCTCCTTGAATACTCGACGGATGCGCGGGCGGGATGACTGTCACTTCCTCCATTGTGTGCGGTAGGGCACACCCTTTCATTATGTCCCTCAAGCCACGCTGGCGCTGCACCGCATTTTCGGATTCCGGCAATGTGGGGGTGAGTAGGGTCGAGCCGTGACGCACGAAAAAGCTCAGGCATCGACGCCGATCTTGGCGCTGGTCGCGGCGGCCCGCGTCGCCGTGGGAGCGGTGATGGTCTTCGCGCCGAGCCGGATCTTTTCGCCAGGATCCGGGACAGAAACACTACTAATGCGGACCATTGGCATCCGTGATGTGGTTCTCGGCTCTGGTGCGTGTGCGGCCTGGGCACGCGGCGAAGAAGGCGAATTGAAACGCTGGGCAACGGTTGGGCTGGCTAGTGATGGAGCCGACTTTGTTACCGGGCTTCGCAGCAAGCCGCTGGTCGGTTCCAAAAGCGCGCTGATCGCCACGCTCTCCCCGGTGCCCTTTGTAGCTGCCGGGATCCTGGGTTTAACCCGCAGCTTCAGAAGGCCTTGACGCAAACGGCTTCACCAAACGATGCGGTGATGATCCCGACGGGCGCGAACGGGCAACCGGTTCGTATCGGCACATGCACTCCGTGAAGCGCCGTGAGTTTCCTCGCGCTGCAACGCTATTACGGAATGATTGTCAACAGAAGGCGCACTAGTTCTGCTTGCCGATGTGTGTCGGTCTTATCGAAGATATGTTGCAGGTGAGTCTTGACTGTGGCCATTGAAAGCGACAGGTCCTCGCAGATCGGCTTGAGACCGTCACCTCGCAATACCCCCAGCGCGACATCGGCCTCGGCATTCGTCAAGCCATATACGTGTCTCAGAAGTTGCGTCGGAGGCTCCGGCTGCTGCTCCGGGTCCACGAGTACGACCAGCGCTCGGGCCGCTGACATGTTCTCGGTTGTCGGGGTGAATGGCAGCACGTGGATCACGTACGGACGCTTCCCGGATGGTCGTCGGCAAAGAAAGGAATTGCCGTCGCGAGAACTGCTTCCATGTTCGAGGAGGGCGCCGGCGATGCTGCGACGCAACTCAGCGTTGGCAGACGCACTAGTCGCTTCAACGCTGCCCGAACGTATGCACAGTCCGTCGCCGCATTTCAGGATTAGCTCGGCAGCGGAATTCAGGTGCATAACAACCGAACCCGCGCCGACGACGACGATGCCGTGTCGAACATTGTCGACGGCCCGGGCGATGTCACTCGCGCCTTGAGCGAAGTCCTCGAGGTGACTTTGGGTGCGAAGCGCCTGCTGCAGGTGCGGGACCAGGGCGCTCATCAACTTCACGCGCTCAGCTGTATCGAACGGGACCGAGCGCTTTGGTGCCGCTACAAGGAAACATGTTGGCATCGAACCGTCCGTAAGCCGCACGAATAATCCGTCATCCATCTGGTAAGGACGCATAAAGTCCGCGTCGAACTCCGACCGCGCCTTCAACGCCACCAGCGGCTGCCCACCCCGTATCAAACCGACTGGACCTTTCTCGACGGCGTCCAGCACGTAGTCGATCTGGCAGTAGTACTCGCTGTAGGCATTTTGCGCCTCCGGCGGGAGGCTGGCGCTCATGATCGAGCGGCCGGCTGCATCGGCGAGCAACAACCCAGCGCTCTGCGCGTCGAGCGTGCGACGAACATCCGCCATGGCCACGATCCAGTTCTCGGGAGTGAGCGCCGAGGCGTAGATGGCCGAAACTATGCGCGAGAAGTCATCGATCCCGACCATTGCCGGCTCTCCCGGTAGTCCGCGGGTCCCATCGACAAACCCTTCTTCCTGTGTAGCTACAGGGGGATCACCTGTGTGGTTGTTGGGAATTTACCGTTTTTCAACCGTTCGGATGAGGCCGCGGGCCAGATTCATGTCGTTTGCTTATACAGGTGTTCAACCGTGATGGAGCGGTGCCCCGACGCAGCGGCTGGAACCGTCTTTGCGCTGAGCAAGCGCCGCAATGGCGGGGCCTGGCGACGTGTGCGCACGAGAAGGAGATGCCCCACATGACCGAAAGTCTTCCGAGTATCCAGCGACGCATCACGACGGCCACCGGAACGCCGACTCGCCTCAACCGGCCAAACGTGACACCAGCCGACTCCGCAGAGGGGCGCGCTGGCGTCGAACCCGTAGTGGAAACCGCGGCGGCCCAGGCGCCCATTCTGATCACCGAACAACAAGTGATCTTTGGCACGCCGGCTGCAGTGAGAGGCCCGCGCAAGAAGACCGCCAAGCCGTGGATCGCGCTGCTGCGCCCGCGCCGCCTGATCATGTATTCGACGGCCGATGAGCGCGCCGCGAAGGACAGGCACTATCCGCAGCACTACGTCTTCCTCGAGCAGGCCCTGATGGCGAGGGAGATGGAGCGGTGTTAACCGGTCGGTGGAGGCTACCGCCTCCGTGGCGGCCGCTGAAACATCCTATGCACGAAGGGAATTGAACATGTCAGACCAAGAACAGAAGAACATCGAGCTCGTCAAGAAGGGTTACGAAGCCTTCTCCGCCGGTGACGTCGACACGGTGATGAGCCTATTCGACGACAACATCGAGTGGGTCCAGCCCGGCAATAGTGCGATCAGCGGTACCTATCACGGCAAAGCCGAACTCGGCGAGCACCTCAGCCGCTTGGCCGAGAAGTCGGTAACGGTGAAGCTGAACCGCCTCGTCGCTGACGGCGACACCGTCGTCGCGTTAACCGAAGTGACGGTCGGCGACGAAAGAGGCGCAGACGCCGACGTATTCACCCTCCGCGACGGCAAGACGGTACGGGTTCAGGTGCACACAGACACGGCGATCATGGAGCGGGTTTATGGCAGGAAAAAGGTCGCGGCAGGGTAGTAGGACTGCTTGTCCTATTGAAGGTGACGCTCCTCGGAATACGGTCGGCCCGTCATCCCGCTTGGGGCGACGGGTCGACACGCCTGTGACGCGACCGCACTGCGAATCAGAACTCGCTGAAATCACGGAGTCGCGGGGACCTGGTGATCAATCAGTGCCGGGCAGCGGCGTGTTGTCCTACGCGGCGACGGTGTTGTGCTGGTGACGCTTCTCGTCGCGCGTGATCCGACGGCTAAGCACCCGGTCGTCGCGTTTCGTCAGGGTGCAACTGTTCTCGATTAGGAGCTCTAGCTGCTGCCAGCTGAGCCCATCGAGCTCGCCGCCTGAGTCGTGGGTAGCGACCACAACTCCGCCGCGGAGCAGCGCCACTGTTTTGGCGGTGAACCGGGTTGTGGCCAATAGCATTTCGGTTGCGCTGCGGTTGACTTTGCGGTGGCACCGTCGTGTTGAGGGAGTGAACCAGAAGTCGAACTGTCGATCGGAGCTGGTCAGACTTTCAAGCCCATAGTCGTGAACGAGTCCGGCGATATCGGCGTTGCTGAAGGCGTGAGTCTCATAGACGACGCCATCGGGACTGAAGTAGAGGACGGTGTTCATGTGGTTGTCCTTTTTCGATTCTGTGTCGGCTGACCCGGAGGTGCGGCCCAGGTTAGTTACACGCGTGTAATTTCCCAGATAACGGCTGCGCTAAACCTTCCTAACGAAAAAGCAACAATGTTTAGGCGCGGAGGCGGAACGGCGACGCGCCGGCATTGTCCGCATTCTGTTCCAAGCGCGGCGGTCGTGCGGTAATTTTTCTCACCGTTGCTCGGTGCACTGGGAGGCTGCGCAGCCCAGAGGGAAAGGCGCCCTGATGCTTCGTCTACACCGCACGCTCGGCGTCGCCCTCGTAGGCGCCAGCCTCATCACCGTCCCGCCGCTGGTTCCGCCGTCACCCGGCGTGCAAGTTCGCGCGGTGCGGCTGACCAGCGGTGACACCGCGGATTCCCCGCTCGGCGATGGCACCGCGTTCATCATGGGCGGCAGTGGCCTCGAGACGCCCGGTCAGACCTATGCGGATGTCATCGACAGCGAGTACCTCGCGCCGCGCGATTTCACCGGCACAACGCAGGTCTTGACCACACCCGAGGCGCTCTACCCATTCCTCGGTCCCTTCACCGAAACGTTCGACCAGTCCGCGGCCCAGGGAGAACAGATCCTGGACACAGCGATCCTGAACCAGATCGCCACCGGAGACGTCGACGCCGCGAACCCGGTGGTGGTCTCCGGCTGGTCGCAGAGCTCGGTGATCTCGTCGCTATTGATGCCGGAGCTGGCGAGCCAAGGTGTGCCCAGTGACGACGTCCACTTCGTGCTGGTCGGTGACGAAAGCGCCCCCAACGGCGGCATGTTGGAACGCTTCGACCTGCCGGCCGGTACGCAGCCGAGCATCCCCAGCCTGGGCCTGACGTTCAGCGGTCCGGAAGCGTCTGATCTCTACCCGACGGACGTCTACACGCACGAATACGACGGTTTTGCCGACTTCCCGCAGTATCCGGTCAACGTGCTGTCCGACCTCAACGCTCTGTTGGGCATCGTTTTCGAGCACGTCACCTATCCGGCCCTCACGGCCGAGCAGGTCCAGGACGCTATTCAACTACCCACGTCGTCGGCAGACACGTTGACCAACTACTACGAGCTTCCGGTCAGCACTCTGCCGCTGCTCGATCCGTTGCAACTGATCCCCTTCATCGGCAACCCGCTGGCCGATCTGCTGAACCCCGACCTGTCGGTGCTGGTGAACCTGGGCTACGGCGATGTCGACGACAACTACTTGGGTGGCTGGAGTCAGGGCGATGCCGATGTGCCCACAACGTTGGGATTCCTGCCGAGTTCCAGTGTCCTTGAGCAGGTTCCGCAAGCCTTAGCCAACGGGTTGCAGCTAGGGATCACCGATGCCATCAAGGATCTAACCAATCCGAGTAACTATGTGTACACGTTGCCAACCTGGGCCGACCAACTCGTCACGACACTGGAAGACATCCTCCCAGGTACCGATTTGTCGGTTTTCTCGATCGTGCCCACGACGTTTCAGGATCTTTTCGATACCTTCCCGCCCCACACCGGCTTCCCGCCTCTGGACGTAGCCGAGGCGCTGTTGATCACCCTTCCCGAACTCGACTACAACGTCTTCACCACCGAACTCGCGGCTAATGACCCCATTGACGCCATCGGAATTCCGATCGCTGCCGACATCGGAATACTGCCTCTCGCGCTAATCGGGGCGGCGCTTTGACCTTGGTCGAGCAGAAGCTTCCCCGCAGTCGGGCGTAACGAGCCGGCAGATCTGACGCCAAAAGCTCTGTTAGAGCGGCGGGTTGGATTACCGACAGCTCCACAGAAGGAATGTTGGTCAGGACATCCGAGTCTTGGCCGGCTTTCTTTTTCATGACGGGCCGAACCCTGAACTAGGGCGAAAACTGGTTGTGGTTAGCCTGCCAAGTATGGTCTCGTCGGCTGCCGCGCTCACCGCCGCAGAGTTGGAATTGCGGGAGCGGGTTCGCGCATTCCTGGCCGAGCAGCTGCCGTGGGGGACATTCGAGCCTGGCCTGGGGATGAGCGCCGGGGTCAATCCAGAGTTCTCGGCCGCGTTGGCTGAGCGTGGCTGGATCGGCATGGCGGTCCCCGCGCGCTACGGTGGCCGCGACGCCACCGCCGTCGACCGCTTTGTCGTCGTCGAGGAGCTGCTGCGCTGGGGCGCCCCAATAGGGCATCACTGGGTGGCCGACCGGCAGATCGCCCAGGTGCTCCTGCGTTACGGCACCGAGGGACAGAAGCGGTGGCTGTTACCTCGAATCTGCCGGGGAGAGTTGTGTTTTTGCATTGGCATGAGCGAGCCGGACGCCGGAAGCGACCTCGCATCGGTGCGGACGCGGGGTGTGCACGACGGGGACAGCTGGCGGGTGTCGGGCGTCAAGGTATGGACGAGCAATGCGATGCGCGCCGACTTCATGATCGCGCTGTGCCGAACCGGGGAGGGCGACCGCCGTGCGGGTCTGAGCCGATTTCTGATCGATATGCGCAGCCCTGGCGTGACGGTCAAGCCGATCCCCTTCCTGAACGGCAGTACCGACCACTTCGCCGAGGTGGTCCTTGACGGCGTGCTCGTGCCGGACGAGATGGTGATCGGCGAAATCGGGCAGGGTTGGGCGCAGAACGCCAGCGAGTTGGCCTTTGAGCGCAGCGGTCCGGACCGGTGGATCTCGACGTTCCTTCTCGTTCAGGAGTTCATCCGCGAGTGGCCAGATCTGGCCGCCAGTCCCGCCGGGAGTCGGCTGATAGGCGAACTCGCGGCTCAATACTGGGTGCTGCGCCGGCTTTCGCTGGGCGTGGCCAGGGCGATCGACGCGGGCGGCACGCCCGCGGCCGAGGCCGCGCTCATCAAGGAGATGGGCACCCGGTTTGAACAGGATGTCGTCAGCGCGTTGCGGGAGTTGATGGACCGCGAACTCGTGTGCGGCCTGCAGCCGGCGCAGACACCGTCATTGTTCGAACGGTTGTTGCGTCGCGCCACATTGGATGCGCCGTCGTTCACCATCCGTGGCGGTACCAACGAGGTGTTGCGCTCGGTCGCCGCCAAAGGTCTGTCATGAGCGACAACGAACTGTATGGCCTGGCCGCCAAGCTGTTTGACGAACACAGCCGGTGGCAGGATGTCAGCGACGCCGAGGCCGCCGGGTGGGCTGAAAACCTATGGAAAGCGTTGCAGCAAACCGGATTCAGTGACGTTCCCATTCCGGAAGAACTGGGCGGGGCCGGGGGCACCGTCACCGACGCCATCGAGTTGCTCCGTGCCGCGGGAGCGCACGCGGCACCGGTGCCGCTGGCCGAGGCCGGACTCGTCGGCGGGTGGCTATTGGCCTCGGCCGGCCTGACGCTGCCCAAAGGTGTTCGTACTGTGGTGCCGCTCGATGCCACACTCCGTCTCGACGATGATCGGCTGTTTGGTAGCGCGCCCGGTGTAGCGTGGGGTCACCGCGCCGAACACGTCGTCGGTCTCGTCGATGGCGTCGTGGTGCTCGCGCCCGGGCCTGCGGCACAATCAGGCCCGACCGTCAGCCGCGGAGTCAATCTTGCCGACGAGCCGCGTGACACATTAACTTTCGACGGCACGCCGGTAACCGCACGCGCCGACGCGCCGGCCGGCGTCACCGAACAATCGTTGTGGCAGCGCACCGCGCTGGGACGTGCCGCGTTGATGGCCGGCGCGGTCAGTGCCATCGCCGCAATGACGTTGCGGTACAGCAACCAACGTGAGCAGTTCGGGCGCCCGATAGGTCGATTCCAGGCCGTGCAGGCACATTTAGTCACCATCCACCAGCAGGCCGCCGTCGTCGCGTCGGCAATCGACGGCGCCGTCGCAGCGGTAGAACTCGGCAGCGGTGGCTTCGAAATCGCTTGTGCCAAAATACTTGCCGACCGGGCCGCGCAGCTGGTGACCGCGGCCGCTCATCAGACACACGGCGCCATCGGTATGACGAAGGAGTACCCGTTGCACTATCTCACCCGTCGTCTCTGGGCCTGGCGAGACGAAGCTGGAGGACATCAACGCTGGGCAAATGGGCTCGGCGCCGCCTTGGTCGCCCATGGTCCCGACGCCCTGTACCCCGCCATCCAGTCCGGGTCGGAGGTTGTGCAATGAAGCAACTGCAGCGCCCAGACGGGGTGACGCTGGCTTTCGAGGTGCACAAGCCGCAGGCGCCGGGTCTGCCGCTGCTACTCACGCACGGCTTCGGCGCCACCTCCGGCATGTGGGACCCCAATATCGACGCCCTGAGCGTCGACCGACCGGTGATCGTCTGGGACCTACGCGGCCACGGCAGCACCGACGCGCCCGACGACATGAACCTCTACAGCGAGCAGATCGGCGTCGCCGACATGGCGGCCATCCTGGACGCCGCGGGCGCCGATCGAGCCGTCATCGGCGGAATGTCGTTGGGCGGCTATCTATCTCTGGCCTTCCACCTCGTGCACCCGCAGCGAGTGGCCGCACTGGTGCTCGTCGACACAGGCCCGGGCTACCGCAACGACGAAGCCCGCGACAAGTGGAATGCGTGGGTGGAACGACGCGCCCAAGAACTCGAGGGCGGCCGAACCCGGGCCGACAGCTCGGCGGAACTCGCGCAAGCGGTGCACCTGCATCCCGAAGGGTTGCCTCGCGCCGCGCGCGGGGTCATGGCACAGAAAGATGCTCGCGTGATCACCTCGCTGGACAGCATCGCGGTGCCCACGTTGGTGATCGTCGGCGCCGACGACACTGACTTCCTGGCCGGCGCCGACTACATGAACCGCCACATCGCCAATTCCCGCAAGGTCGTCATCGACAACGCCGGGCATGCGGCGAATATGGACCAGCCCAAGACATTCAACGAGGCAGTGCGCAATTTCTTGGAGCCGCTGTGACCGCTCCGGATGTCACCGTCGAATCCGCCGACCACGTAGCCGTGGTTGAGATCCATCGGCCCCCGAACAACTTCTTTGACACCGCGCTGATCAAGGGCATCGCCGACGCCTACGAGCGACTGGACGACGACGTCGAATGCCGGGCGATCGTGTTGTGTGCGGAGGGAAAGCACTTCTGCGCCGGCGCCGACTTCTCCCGGCCCGCCGAGGATCGTGTGTCGCCCAACGAGCTTTACGCTCAGGCCATCCGGTTGTTTCGCACCAGCAAGCCGGTCGTCGCCGCAGTGCACGGCGCCGCGATCGGTGGCGGACTCGGGCTTGCCCTCAGCGCAGACTTCCGGGTGGCCGCACCCTCCTCGAGATTTGCAGCCAACTTCAGCCGGCTCGGGTTTCATCCCGGCTTCGGGATAACCGCCACGCTGCCACGTGTCGTTGGCCAGCAGAAGGCGCTTGAGTGGATGCTCACCGGTGAGCGTTTCGGTGGTGAACTCGCACATGCAGCGGGGTTGGTCGATGAGTTGGCCGCCGACGGTGGTGTGCGCGCGGCAGCGATTCGGTTCGCCGAGCGTGTTGCCGCCTCGGCTCCCTTGGCGCTGACAAGTATCCGTGCCACCATGCGCGCAGGACTCGCCGAGGCGGTTGCCGCCGCCACCGCGCACGAGCTCGAGGAACAAACCCGACTACAGGCGACCGCCGACTTCCGCGAGGGCACGGCGGCAGCGGCTCAGCGCCGCGCTCCCACGTTCACCGGTCGCTGAAGGTGACCGTGGACGTTAGGACAGAGGTTCACCGAACCCGCTTACTAACACCTACCGTGTGTTTAGGCGCGACCGTTGTGGATCCGCGCCGACCGGACTCCACAAAGTGCGAGGGGTGGCAAGTTGGGAACCGACCCACGCAACGACGTGGTTGCGCGCCAGTATCAGCAGTGGCTGTATCCGGCGCCGATCCGCGACCTCGCAGAGTGGAGCGCGCACAATTTTGAATGGATCGACCCAGTCTACGCCCATCGGATCTACTGGCCGGACCGCCAGTACAACGCTGACATGGATATTCTCGTCGCCGGCTGCGGCACCAACCAGGCGGCATGCCTCGCCTTCACCAACCCCTCAGCGAAAGTCGTGGCCACCGACGTCAGCCAACCGTCGCTGGAGCACCAGCAATATCTGAAAGACAAGCACGGACTGGAAAACCTTGAGTTACACCGACTCCCGATCGAGGATCTAGCCGTATTGGACCTCGACTTCGACTTGGTGGTGTCGACCGGCGTCCTGCACCACTTGGCCGACCCGAGGCAAGGAATGGCGGCGCTTGCCGGCTGCCTGCGGCGAGACGGCGTGGTGAGCGCCATGGTCTACGGGAAATACGGCAGGATCGGCGTTGACTTGTTGGCGTCCGTGTTCAACCAAATAGGGCTGAGTCAAGATGACTCGTCCGTCAACATCGTGCGAGACACAATCGCCGTGCTGCCGGCAGACCACCCAGTCGAAAGTTATCTGAAGTTCGCGTGGGACTTGAGGTCTGATGCCGGCGTGGTTGACACATTTCTGCATGGGCGGCAGCGCAGTTATTCAGTCGAGGAGTGCCTCGACCTAGTCACGTCGTCGGGACTCGTTTTTCAAGAATGGTTCTTCAAGTCGGGGTACTACCCGCACGAAGGTTTCGCGCTACCCGACGAGCTGTCGTCAGCTCTCAATGCGCTGCCGCAAATCGAGGCGTGGTCCTTGATGGAGCGTCTTCAGTCCTCGACCAAATGCCACTTCTTCGTGGCATGCCGCCCCGACCGACCGAAGGAGAACTACGCCGTCGACTTCTCCAGCGGGGAGGCCCCCGACTATGTTCCGATCATGCGGGTGGGATTCGGTGTATCTGGTTCGGCTGTCGTGATGCCACACGGACGGATGCAGCTGCGGGCCGATCAGTTGCCTTTCATCCAGCTTGTCGACGGATGCCGAACCATTCGAGAGATTGCTGAACGTGTGGCCCGGGAAGACTCGTCTCACACCAGCATCGCCGATTTTGAGCCCCTTGCACGCAATGTATTTGAGAATTTCTGGCAGCAGGATGTGCTGGCCATGGCCCGGACTCCGGTAGAAATCGACACCTGACGAGGGAACCTCAAGCAAAAGCCTTGCGGCGCAATGGAGATACTGCATGACGACACGGCTCATATGGGAATACAGCCGGGCTGAGGAGCGCGTCCGGCAGATCGGGGCGCGTCGGGCTGGCCCGCTGGTGGTCTCCGACGGCGGCGCGATCTACCCGACCCGGAGTGCTGACATCGTGGCGCTCCTGCACGACACGACCAGACTCACCCACCCGATGCGGGGCCACGACGACGCCCAACCCTGGGTGCCCACCGGCGCGGCACCCGCCGAACACGCCAGGTACCGGGCGGTTCTCAACCCGCTGTTCAAGCCGCGGG
>DASQSQ010000159.1:0-2306 GCA_035642315.1 Mycobacterium sp. | reverse complement strand
AATTTTCGCAATTCCCAATGTGACTACGCGCGAAAGCGTTTGCGCTCCCATCGACGCCGAGACCCGGTTCTTTAAACACTACCGAGCACGTGGAGTTCGCGTGCCGTCGATAGACATGGCGGATGCGCTGCTGGATGAGCGCCTGCGGGCTCGCCGAGTGGCGGACCAATTCGCCGACTGCTGGCAGATGCAGGTTAGGCGCGGAAAACTAACGACGCGACACGATGTTCGAGTGGCAAGGCGGAGCTACAGGCGCACCTACGCTTATTGACGTGAGCTCCATATCCCTTCCGGGGGACGCCTCGCGGGCGTGAAAATGGGGTCGGGTCGCCTGCCGACGCCGATGTTGCCTTGGGCGTGAGAGCCCGCACGTGAGCTTGGCGCCGGGGCCCGACCTTGAAGGGTCACGCACTGTTGCTTCGAGCACGCCGGTCAGAATTTCGGTTCCCTTGACCGAGGTCCCCTGGGCGACCCGCCCGATGGAATGGATGGATTCGATTGGAGGGCAAGAGAAGTGGCAGCACAACGCAGGCACAAGCAGAAGCCGGCGGTGGTGGCCGAGCCGGTGGAGATTGCCGACGCGGACCACGAGGTGGTGATCGAGCGGGCCGCGGCGATTGATGTTGCCAAGGCAACCGGCACGGTGTGCGTGCGGCTGCCCGGCAAGTCCGGGCGGCGGTTTTCCCGGGTGTGGGAGGTGTCTGCACGCACCGGCGTGATCGGCGAGCTGGCCCAGCAGCTCATCGAGCTCGACGTCGAGAAGGTCACCGTGGAGTCAACTTCGGACTATTGGCGGATCTGGTATTACCTTATGGAGGCGGCGGGGCTGGATGTGCAGCTGGTGAATGCGCGTGATGTAAAGAACGTGCCAGGCCGGCCCAAAACGGACAAACTCGACAGTGTCTGGCTGGCCAAGCTGACCGAGAAAGGCCTGCTGCGGCCGTCGTTCGTGCCGCCGGCGCCGATCCGGCAGCTGCGTGACTACACCCGGCTACGCGAGGACCTGACCCGCGACCGTTCTCGTTACTGGCAGCGGCTGGAGAAACTTCTCGAGGATGCGTTGATCAAGGTGTCGTCGGTGGCCTCGACGCTGGACACATTCTCCACGCGCGACATGATCGAGGCCCTCATCGCCGGGCAACGCGACCCGCGCCGACTGGCCGCGTTGGCGCGCGGGAGGATGAAGGCCAAACGCTCGGAGCTGATCACCGCGCTCGACGGTCGCTTCGATGATCATCACGCCGAGTTGGCGCGGATGCTGCTGGGCCAGATCGATGCGCTTTCCGCCCAGATCGACACCTTGACCGTGCGCATCGAGGAGTTGATCGCTGAGCTGCCCGCCGCGGCTGGGGCCATCGATCACAGCGACCCCGGCACGGGCCCGGGTGCGGGCATCGACGCCGATCGGGACACCAGCGGCAGCGATCCTGACACCGGCGACGGCACCCGGGTCCGTCCCATCACAGTGGCCAACTACGCGCCAAGCGTCATCGAGCGCCTCGATGAGATCCCGGGTATCGGCCAACGTGCGGCGCAGAGGATCATCGCCGAAATTGGACTGGAGATGACCCGTTTTCCCACACCCGAGCACCTGGTCTCCTGGGCGAAACTGTGCCCACGCACCATCCAGTCCGGTCCCATCAGCCGCGCCGGCAAGACCGGCAAAGGTAACCCCTACCTCAAAGGCGCACTCGGCGAGGCCGCCGCCGCGGCCGCCAAGACCAACACCTTCCTCGGTGAACGCTACCGGCGCATCGTCAAACGCCGCGGCAAACTCAAAGCCCTGGTAGCGGTCGCCCGCTTCATCCTCAGAATCATCTGGCAGCTGCTGACCGATCCCACCGCCCGATTCCACGACCTCGGACCCGACTACCACACCAACCGCACCGTCACCGAACGAAAGATCCGCAACCACCTCGCCCAACTAACCGCGATGGGATTCCACGTCACTCTCCAACCCGCCGCCTAGCCACCGAAATACACACCGCCACAACATCGCCCGGCCAGCTAACTGCGCCGGGCCTGTCGCCTGCCCCACTCACCTCGGGTTTTTCCGGTCAGGCATCAACCCTCAGTCGCGGACCTTTTAGATGAGTCAACTCGGCCCTTTGACGCGTCGGTCTAACGATGATATACTCCCGAGGCGGGAGCGATAGCCCGAGCGGTCGACCAAGGCGCTTGCGGTGATCGGCGGCTACGCGTAGAGCCACCGACAACGTCGGCGCGGTTCAGATGCGCTTAGCGTAGGGCTGCGGCCATGGGTCGTATCGCGTGCGCGAACAAGGCAGAGAACGACATCTCAAGTT
>DASQSQ010000158.1:0-10718 GCA_035642315.1 Mycobacterium sp. | reverse complement strand
CGGGGGAGAACCGGGCCATTGCACTACAGGCGGACCGGCCCGGGGCCCTGGTCGGCGAGCACGTCGCCCGGGTTGAACAGCGCGCAACTGCGCAGGCTCAGGCAACCGCAGCCGATGCAGTCGGCGAGGTTATCGCGCAGTCGCTGAAGGTGCAGGATCCGATCGTCGAGGTCGGTCCGCCAGCCCGCGGACAGCCGAGCCCAGTCCCGGCTGGTCGGGACGCGATCGGCGGGCAGCGTGGCCAGCGCGTCGCGGACGCGTGCCAGCGGAATGCCCAGCCGGTGCGACATTTTGATGAAGGCGACCCGCCGCAGGGTGTGGCGACTGTAGCGGCGCTGGTTGCCCGACGTGCGCCTGCTGGTGATCAGCCCCTGTCGCTCGTAGAAATGCAAAGCCGAGACGGCAACGCCGGCCCGAGCGGCCAATTCGCCGGGAAGCAGTTCCTCGCTGTGCATAACCTAAACCATACTTGAGGTGATGGTTCGGGTTACCGTGCTAAGTGTGAGTAGCGGCGAGCTCGGGTCCAACTCGGAAGTGGGCGCACTACGAGTGGCCATCCTGCACCGACCGGGCGCCGAATTGGCCCGACTCACGCCGCGTAACAACGATGATCTGCTATTCGACGGATTGCCCTGGGTCGCAAGGGCGCAAGAGGAGCACGACGCGTTCGCCGAGTTGCTCAGATCCCGCGGCGCCGAGGTACTGCTGCTGTCCGACCTGTTGACCGAAGCTCTCGACAGTGGCGCCGCCAGAATGCAGGGCATTGCCGCCGCTGTTGATGCTCCACGGCTCGGATCGTCTCTGGCGCAGGAACTCTCGGCCTATTTGCGTAGCCTTGGTCCGGCAGAATTGGCGCATGTGCTGACGGCCGGCATGACCTTCGCCGAGTTGCCGTCAGACGCCCGCGCGAACGACTCGCTGGTGCATCGGATGCATCACGGCAGCGACTACGTCATCGAGCCACTGCCCAACTTGGTGTTCACCCGCGACTCGTCGATCTGGGTCGGGCCCCGGATCGTGATCCCGTCGCTGGCGCTTCAAGCAAGGGCGCGCGAGGCGTCGTTGACCGACCTGATTTATGCCCACCATCCACGATTCACCGGTGTGCGGCGCGCCTACGAATCGCGCACCGCGCCCGTCGAAGGCGGTGACGTGCTACTGCTGGCGCCGGGCGTCGTCGCTGTCGGGGTGGGCGAACGGACCACTCCGGCGGGGGCGGAAGCGTTGGCGCGCAGCCTGTTCGACGACGATCTCGCAAACACCGTGCTGGCCGTGCCGCTGGCCCAGGAGCGTGCGCAGATGCATTTGGACACCGTCTGCACGATGGTCGACACCGACGCCGCGGTGATGTATGCCAATGTCGTCGACACGTTGTCCGCATTCACGATTGCGCGCACACCCGATGGCGTGAAGATCTCGGACGAGGCGCCGTTCGTCGATGCCGCAGCGGCTGCAATGGGTATCGACAAGTTGCGTGTCATCGACACCGGGCTGGATCCCGTTGTCGCCGAACGCGAACAATGGGACGACGGCAACAACACGTTGGCGCTGGCGCCCGGCGTCGTCGTCGCCTACGAACGCAATGCGCAGACCAACGCTCGGCTGCAGGATGCCGGGGTCGAGGTGCTGACGATCGCCGCCTCCGAACTGGGCACCGGTCGCGGCGGTCCCCGGTGCATGTGCTGTCCCGCCGCCCGCGACCCGCTCTGAGGCCGCGAAACAGACGCCACGGCCGCCATTTACGCGGCAGCACGACCTAGGCTTCTGTTTGGCGAGGGTAAAGGGCAGCCGCGGGATGCGAGCGCGTCCCATACCCGCTTGACGATGTCGTGAGCCCGATCCTCTTTGATCACCTTGACCACACGCCAACCCAGATGGTCGACCATCTCCGCTCGCCGGATGTCTTTGACATATTGCCGTCGATCGGTCCGATGGTGGTCTCCGTCGTACTCGAGAGCGACCATCGGTTCCTCCCAACCCATATCGAGGTACGCGACCAGCTGACCATCGGTGACTCGAATCTGCGTGGTTGGTCTGGGAAGCCCGGCTTTGATCAGGACGAGTCGCAACCAGGACTCCTTCGGAGATTCCGCACCGGCATCAATCAGGTCGATGATCGATCGTGCGCGCTTGTTGCCGGGTGCTCCGGGGTATCGGTCGATAAGGAACATCAAGTCTTGCTTCGTGATACCCGTTGCGCGAGCAAGAGCGTCTAAATGGGCGACGGCCTTGATGCCTGGCAGATGTCTGGCAAGGTCAAATCCGGCTCTCGCGGAGGTGGCAACCGCCAGGCCTTCGACACACTCAACCTCGTCGGGCCGGAATCGCTCATTGCGACAAATGATGCCGGGCGGGTGGTGATTGTTGTACCAGAGCAGCTCGACCGGTGCGCAGGCGTCGACCCACTTCGCGCCGTGCAGGGCGGCCGCCGCGCGTCCGGTGATTACGGCCTGTCGACCGGACCACAACCATGCGCCGACCGTCATGTTCGCCAGCGATGGCTCGTCCGCCCGCGCGAGGTAGATATCCGGAAAAATCGCGCGGTAATTCCAGCGCAGCTGCCCACGCGTGAGTGAGCCGTGGGCCAGCGTCTCGCTTCCTACGATGACATTCATGCGGTGAGCATGGGCGTGCGCACCGACACGCACCACGAAACAGAAGCGGGGGTTGTGGACGGATGGGTAACCACGACCTTGGCTTCTGTTTCGCGGAAGGTTGGTCAGCGCCAGCTTGGCAACCAGATCTCCATGTTCCAGGTGGACTGCGAAATCGGCTGACCGGTGAGCACCGGAAACAGCCAGGCGAAGTTCGTCAGCACCAGTGCGACATAGCAGGACACCGCGATCAGTCCGAGCGTTCGGCGTTCGGCACCCTGACGGGGCTTGTAGAGAATGTCGCCGAGGATCAACGCGATCGCCATCACCAGAAACGGCGCCATGGTGGCCGCATAAAAGAAGTACATCTGCCGGTCGATGTCGGCGAACCACGGCAGCCACCCCGCGCAATAGCCAACCAGCACTGCGGCGTAGCGCCAGTCTTGGCGGACGATCATCCGCCAACAGGCATAGCCGAGGACGGGCACTGCAAGCCACCACATGGCGGGGGTACCGACCAGCATCACCGCCTTGACGCACGACTGCGCGCCGCAACCCGGGACGTTCTGCTGATCGATGGCGTAGAGCACCGGCCGCAGCGACATCGGCCAGGCCCACGGTTTTGATTCCCACGGATGGTAATTTCCCGCGGAATTCGTTAGCCCGGCGTGGAAGTCATACGCCTTGGCGGTGTAATGCCACAGCGAACGGATGGCATCCGGCAGCGGGAACTTCGACTGTGTCCCGATCGACTGGCCGACCTCGTGTCGATCGATAGCGGTCTCCGATGCGAACCATGGCGCGTAGCTGGCCAGGTACACCCCGAACGGGATGAGCAACAGCGCGTAGGCGGTGGGACCCACGTCTCGCCGCACGACGCCCAGCCAGGGTCGCAGCACAAGGTATTGGCGGCGCGCCGCAACGTCGAACGCCAACGACATCAACCCGAAGAACACCACGAAGTACAGCCCGGACCACTTTGTCCCACAAGCTAATCCGAGCAGCACCCCGGCGCCGAACCGCCACCACCGCACACCCAGCCGCGGGCCCCACACCGTCTCGTTGCTGCGGCCCTCGATCAGCGCGACGTGCATACGCTGGCGCACCTGATCCCGGTCGACGATCAGCGCACCGAACGCGGCGACCACGAAGAAAGCCAGGAACCCGTCGAGCAGCGCCGTGCGCGCCACGACAAAGCTGACCCCGTCGCCGATGAGCAGCAGTCCGGCGATCGCGCCGACCAGCGTCGAGCGGCTGATCCGCCGCACGATCCGCACGACCAGCGCCACCATCATGATTCCGAGTACCGCGCCGGTGAATCGCCAGCCCAGCCCGTTGTAGCCGAAGATGGCCTCGCCGATCGCAATCAGCTGTTTGCCCACCGGCGGATGCACCACCAGGCCGTATCCGGGGTTGTCTTCCACGCCGTGGTTGTGCAGCATCTGCCATGCCTGTGGCGCGTAATGCTTCTCGTCGAAAATCGGTGTGCCGGCATCGGTCGGCGAACCCAGGTTCACGGTCCGGGTCACCGCGGCAAGAGCGGTGACCACAGCGGTCACCACCCAGCCTTCTAACCGGTCGACGGGCCCGAAATAGGGTACCGGCATGATCGGCCCGGGGCTGATGACAGGGACTGCCCGCTCAGGGGCGTCGAGTTCATCGGCCAGGGCGGTCATTGCACTGATCGTAGGCTGTGCCCCATGACGGGTGGTCGGCTGTTGCTGGGTGCTACGCCATTGGGGCAGCCCTCCGATGCGTCCCCGCGGCTGATCGCTGCCCTGTCGTCGGCTGATGTGGTGGCCGCCGAGGACACTCGCCGGGTGCGAACGCTGGCCAAGGCGCTTGACGTCCGTATCGGCGGCAACGTCGTCAGCTTTTTCGATCACGTCGAGGCGTCCCGGGTGCCTGAGCTGATCGACGCGATCCGGGCGGGCGCCACGGTGCTGGTGGTCAGCGACGCCGGGATGCCGCTGATCAACGACCCGGGCCACCGCCTGGTGGCGGCGTGCCTGGACGCCGGTTTGCCGGTCCGGTGTCTGCCCGGCCCGTCGGCGGTGACCACAGCACTGGCGGTCTCGGGGCTGCCGTCGGACAAGTTCTGCTTCGAGGGATTCGCGCCGCGCAAGCAGTCGGCGCGCAAGGGTTGGCTGGCATCGCTGGCCGGAGAACGGCGCACGACGGTGTTCTTCGAATCACCGCGCCGGCTACCGGCATGTCTGCGTGACGCGGTCGACCAGCTCGGCGGGGATCGCCGCGCGGCAGTGTGCCGGGAGCTGACCAAGCTGCACGAGGAAGTGGTGCGCGGATCGCTGGCCGAACTGGCGACCTGGGCGGCCGACGGCGTGCTGGGCGAGATCACCGTCGTACTGGCCGGTGCCACTCCGCGCGCTGACCTGCCGACGCTGGTCACCGAGGTCGAGGCCCTGACCGCTTCGGGTCTGGGCGTCAAAGATGCCTGCGCGCAGGTGATTGCCGCTACGCCCGGAGCGCCGTCACGGCGTGAGCTCTACGACGCGGTGCTGCGGTCGCGCGGCTGAGGCGGCGCCCGCCCCGAGAATGGGCGCGGCCTTGTGCAGGCATTCCTCCCATTCGGCGTCGGTGTCGGAATCGGCCGTGATCCCGCCGCCGGAACCGAGCACCGCATCGCCGACAGCGTCGAATTCCACCGTGCGGATCGCGACGTTGAGCTCGCAGCCAGCTACTGGCGACGCCAAACCTACTGTCCCGCAATAAATTCCACGCGTCGACTGCTCCCACTGCGAAATCAGTTGCCGTGCGCGTAGTTTGGGCGTACCGGTGACCGACGCCGGCGGGAAGGCGGCGTCGAGCAGCGCTGAGGTCGGCAGGTCGATAGGGATCCGCGCCGACACCGTCGACACCAGGTGCCACACGCCCGGCGCGGGCCGTACCACCAGCAGCTCGGGCACCGTGACCGATCCGGTGACCGCGACGCGGCCCAGGTCATTGCGGACCAGGTCGACGATCATGATGTTCTCCGCGACATCCTTGCTCGAGGATCTCAGCGCCGACGGGGGAGCGCTAAGCGGCAACGTGCCCTTGATCGGGCTCGAGGTGACCAGATCGCCACGGCGGCACAGGAAGAGTTCCGGCGACAGCGATGCCACCGCGCCCCAGTCTCCGGCGACGTAGGCTGCCCGCGCCGGCGCGGTGCGCGCGACACTGTCGGTGAAGAAGTCCAGCGGTTCCCCGGCGATCGTGCCGGTGAACTGGGTGCACACGCAGGCTTGGTAGACCTCGCCGGCCCGGATGGCCTCCAGGCAGGCCAGCACCCCGTCGCGATGTGCCTGACGGTCGGCCGCGTCCCAGTCGATCCGGTAAGCACCTGCCGGCGTCGGGGTCGTCAACGCGTCGGCCAGCCAACCGGGCATCGGGGCCCCGGACAGGCTCTCAAACCACCATTGCCGGTCACGGTCGCAGCGCAACACGCAGTCCGTCCAGCCGCCGGCGGCTTCGGGTATCCGGGTGGGCCGCCCATCGGAACCCTGATCGGGGTAGCACAAGTAGCCGATCCAGCCGCCGGCGACGGTGGTGCGGTGCGATCCCGGTCGTACGTCGAACGCGTCGGCCACGTCGACCGGTCCTATCGCCACGCTCGGCGCGATCACGGCCGACGCGCCGAACCACTGACCGGTCAGCGCGGCCGGCGGCGGCAGGCCCAGCCGGTTCGTGGCGTCGCCGATGGCGCGCAGCACCTCGGGCGCGCCGCCAAGATCGCCGAGCCGGTCGATTCTCACCCCACCAGCTTGGCAGATTCCTCAGCTGCGGCTGATGGTGCGTGCGGTCGCGACGGCCACCAGCTTGTCCGGGTTTCGCATCGCATAGAAGTTGCTGATCTTGCCGTCGACGATCTCGACGGTGAAAACACCCTCCAAACGGTCGCCTTGGTAGAACAGCACCGCCGGCGCGGCGTTGCAGATGACCGTTTCCATCCGGACGTCGGGCAGTTGCATTCCCCGGCCGATCAAGCCGACGACAGCCCTCGCGACCTTTTCGGCGCCGAGTACCGGCCGACGCGCCGCGCTGGCCTTGCCGCCACTGTCGGCGGTCCAGGCCACGTCGGGAGCCAGCATCGACATCACCGTCTGCACGTCACCGCTGGCCGCCGCCGCCATGAATTCGGCCGTGATCCGGGCGTTTTGCGCCGGGTCGATCGGGGCGAAGCGCCGGCGTCGAGCCTGCACGTGTTCGCGGGCCCGGTGCGCGATCTGCCGGACGGTCGCGGCCGGCTTGTCGACTGCCTCGGCGATTTCGTCGTAGTCGAATCCGAATACCTCTCGCAGCACGAACACTGCGCGTTCGTCGGGTCCCAGGGTCTCCAGCAGCACCAGCATCGCCATCGAAACCGATTCGGCCAGAACCACATCGGCCGATGGATCCTGCTCCTCGAGCAGCAGCGGCTCCGGCAGCCATGGTCCTACGTAGTCCTCCCGGCGCCGGGCGCCCGCCCGCAGCGCATTGAGCGCCTGGCGGGTGACCAGCCGGGCCAGATAGGCCTTTGTGTCATGCACGCCGCCCAGGTCTACCTGCGCCCAGCGCAGATAGCTGTCCTGCAGCACGTCGTCGGATTCGGTTGTGGAACCGAGGATTTCGTAGGCGATGGTGAACAGCAACGGCCGCAGCAGCATGAACCGGTCTGCGTGTTCGTCCGACGTCGTCACGGCACGGTGACCGTATCTGACGCGAGTCGCTCGGACCGCTTGCCGCCTTTGAGCCAGCGATACCAGCCGGGCTTGGCGGCCTCACGACGGATGCCCCATACCGTGCCTTTGCAGATCGCTTCTTTGATCGACGCGGCGGCCCGGCCGCCGATGGCAAGATTCACCGGCGTGTCGTCGGGGCGGGCGAGTTGGATGGTGGCATACGAACGGCCGAGGCTGATGCACTGCCCGGTGAACGCCTGGTTGACCACCGCGGGCGGGGTACCGGCGATGCGGCTGAGCACCGTGTTGGCGGCCTGGGCGCCGAGCGGGATCGCGGCCTGGCAGCTCATCCGCAACGGCTGACCCGACGGTGCGGCGGCGTCGCCGGCCGCCACGATGCGCGGGTCGTCCACGCTGGTCAGTGTCTCATCGGTGAGCAACCGGCCCAGCGGGTCGGTGCGAAGCCCGCTGCGGGCGGCCAGGTCCGGCACGCCGAAGCCCGCTGTCCACACCGTCACCAAGCTGGGCAGCAGCGCACCGTCGGCCAGCACGACCGCGTCGGCCTGGACTTCGCTGACCGTCGCAGTCTCGCGTACGTCGACGCCGAGTCGGCGCAGCCATTTGGCCACCGAACGCCTGCCGGTTGGGCTCAGCGACGGCCCCAGCAGCCCGCCGCAGACCAAGCTCACCCGCCGGCCTTGCTCGGCCAACTCGGATGCCGTTTCGATACCGGTCAGCCCGGCGCCGATCACGGTGACGGGTGCATCGGGATGCAGCTCGTCAAGCGCTCCACGTAGCCGCTCAGCGAGCTCGAATTCGGCTACCGGGTAGGCGAATTCGGCCGCTCCGGGCACCGCTGCGGGCACCACGCCGGTGCTGCCGACGGCGTAGATCAGGTAGTCGTAGTCCAACACGTCACCGGAAATCAGCTCAACCTGTCGGTAGGCGGCGTCGATCCGCTCGACGCTGTCGACGACCAGCTGGATGCCCTTGCCGAGCACGGTTCCATAGTCGACGGCGGCGGTGCCGCTGCCCGCGACCAACTGGTGCAATCGGATTCGCTCGACGAAAACCGGACGTGGATTCACCAACGTGATGTCGACGTCGGCGCGCAGCCGCAAATGGTTGGCGGCCAGCGTTCCGGCGTATCCGCCGCCGATCACGACGATGTGAGTGCGCTGGGCGGTCATTGTTATCTCCTGTTCTCGCGGGTGTTCTGCCCTCGAGACACCGCCCAGGTCGCGGGTGTGACACGGTTTCGGCCGTTGTGACCAGGCTCACGTCGGCGGCGAAAATCCAGCGACCAGCAGATCCACCCGCGCGGCGCGATGCTCCGGCCGTAACCGGCCGCCGCGGTCAAGGGTGATCAGGCCGTGCAGCGCCGCCCAGAGGACTTCGGTGAGCGTGTCGGCATCACGGGTGCCCGCGACCAGGTCCACCGCGGCGCGCAGCTCGGCGAAGGCCGCGTTCAACTCCGCCGGCGTGTCCTCGGCGGCGAAGGGCAGCGCGGTGGCGCGGGTGAACATCGCGTCGAACAGCGCGGGGTTGTCGTGGGCAAACCCGATGAACGCGTGGGCGACTCGCGCCAACGCATCCGCGCCGTCGGTAGCGCCGCTGCGTGCCGCTCGGAGTGCGTCGGCGAGTTCGCCGAATCCCTGTACCGCGACGGCCGCGGCGATGCCTTCCATGCTGGAGAAGTGCTTGTACAGCACGGGTTGGCTGTACTCGATCTCGGTGGAAAGCCGGCGGGTGGTGACGGCGTCCCAACCCTCCGCTTCGGCCAGCTTGCGTGCCGTGGTGGTGATCAACAGGCGTCGCGCGGCCCGCTCCCGGGCCCGACGGTCTTCGATGGCCATGCGGTCATGTTAGCACCGATATAAACTCTAGCGATGCTATTGACACGACGACCGACAAGGGTTAGCGTTGCTAACACTTAATCGAGAAGAGGAGATCGCGATGACACAACCTGCTGGCTGGTTCGCCCTGATCGCGGTGTTGGGCACCGCGGTGGTCTACGGCACCGACGTGTTCTGTGCGATGGTGCAGCGGCCCGCGCTGGCGCGTATCGACGACCGGGCCCTACTTGCAGTGACGGGCAACATCCATCGCTACGGCGACCGGCGGATGCCGGTGCCCGGGGTGATCGGCATGGTGGCCGCGGCGATCAGTGCAGCGTTTGCCGCGGCGTCCGGCCACTGGACGCAAGCCGGCACGGCCGGTGTCGCCCTTGGCCTGCTGCTGATTTGGCTGGTGGTCTACCTGCGAGTGAGCAAGCCGATCAATCAGCAACTGACCGCCGGGGCCGATCATCCCGATTTGCCGACGGACGCCCGTACCCTGCAACGTAACTGGGACAAAGTGATCGTAATCAGGGCCACGCTCCAGGGTCTGGCGGTAGCGGCACTGTGCTTGACGCTGCTGATCTGAACTACGGCACCGAGTAATCGAAAGGTGAAGAGGAAATGGTCAATTACAAGCGACTAATCATGCGCGCGGGCCCGCTTTTCAACGCGCCGGTCGCGGCGATCGCGAACTCCCCGCTCCTCGGGGCAAGACTGCGGCGCAGTGTCACAATGGTCACCTACACCGGGCGACGTTCGGGACGGACGATCAGTACTCCGGTCGCATACCGCCGACGCGGCGACGAGATTGACATCACCGCAAACATGCCTGACGCCAAGACGTGGTGGCGCAACTTTCTCGGCGATGGCGCGCCGATATCGGTGACGCTGGACGGAGTCGAGCGTGCCGGGCATGCGGTAGCTCACCGCGACGACAAGGGACGCGTCACCGTCCGCGTTCGCCTGACTCAGCCGACCTGATAGCGCGGGAAGACGCCGGTGGGCGGCGGCAGCGCCGTCCCCGGCGCCAGCCGCGCACCGACCGCGGCAAACGTCCGCTGATCCTCCGGTTGGCCGAGTAGGTCCAACAGCTTGCTTGCCGACTCGGGCATCACCGGCTGGACCAACAGCGCCGCAATTCGCACCACCTCGCAGGTGGTGTAGAGCACGGTGGCGAAACGGGTCTGGTCAGGCTGCGAGTCGCTCTTGCGCAGCACCCACGGCTGCTGTGCCGAGAAGTACCTGTTCGCCGCGCCGAGCATCAGCCAAATCGCCTCCAGGGCCAAATGCATTGCCTGGGCGTCGAACTCGGCGCGTACCCGGTCGAGTAGGCCATCGGCGGCGGCCAGCAGTTCGGTGTCGTCGGCGGTGAAATCGCCTGGCGTCGGGACGATCCCGCCGAGATTCTTGGCGACCATCGACAGCGATCGTTGCGCCAGGTTGCCCAATTCGTTGGCCAGATCGGCGTTGGTTCGGGCGATGATCGCCTCTTCGCTGTAGCTGCCGTCCTGGCCGAAGGGCACTTCGCGCAGGAAGAAGTAGCGCACCTGGTCCACGCCGAACTGGTCGACCAGAGCGATGGGATCGATCACGTTGCCCACCGATTTGCTCATCTTCTCGCC
>DASQSQ010000157.1:0-2894 GCA_035642315.1 Mycobacterium sp. | reverse complement strand
CCAACTCGACGTCGGTACATGGCTTTTCAGCATGAACGACGAGGATTACCAGAAGGCCGCGGGGGGTCACCGCGCGCTTGGCACATTCGCCGACGGCACGACGCGCGGCATGGTCAATGTTGAAGCGATCGGCGGTCACCTGATGGTGCAGCATTACAAAGAAGTTGCCAGCAGCAGGTCGGAAGTCGTCATGGTATCTCCGAAAAGCCGCATCTACCTGGCTCACTTGATCCCTACGTTGATGGGCGTTCGATGGACCATGAGCGTGAAAGGCCTTGATGCGGCGCGGTCGTCTTTCACCTGTCGCGTTGAGCTATTCCTTCCGCGGTGGCTACGACGACTCGGTCCGCTCCTGGGCGTACCCCACTTCGTGCAGGCACACGTCGACGAGGAGACTATCGGATACGCACGCGACCTCATGTCGCGATAGCAAGACGAATCGTGTTGCGATACGTGCCTGACTCCGGACGCCTGTCGGGAGGCTCAGTTTCGCTAGGTGCCGAGTCTCCCATCCGGGCGCAATTGCCGCGCGAATGTCAGCCAACAGTGGTCTGTCTCTGTTCGACAGGGAGGGTGATTTCGCGCTTGAGGATCTTGCCGGTCGGGCCCTTCGGTAATGCGTCGACGATGTGGACGTGCCGGGGGTACTTGTAGGCTGCGACGCGTGCCTTGACGAAGTCGCGCAGTTCGTCCGGAGTCGCCGTGGCGCCGGGTTTGAGCGCGACGGCGGCCCCAACCTCCTCGCCGAGCTCGGCGTGCGCCACACCGATGACCGCCGCTTCGGCGACATCAGGGTGTTCGTAGAGCACTTCCTCGATCTCGCGCGGGTACACGTTGTAGCCACCGCGAATGATCATGTCCTTCTTGCGGTCAACGATGAAGTAGTTGCCGTTCTCGTCAACCCGACCGAGATCGCCCGAGTGAAACCAACCGTCGATGATGGCTCTACCGGTTTCCTCGGGCTTGTTCCAATACCCCTTCATGATGTTGGGGCCGCGGATCACGATCTCACCGATCGCACCGTCGGCCACTTTCTCGCCCGCCTCATCGATCACCTGCAGCTCGACGCCCTGAATCGGGGTACCGATCGAACCTGGTACCCGGATCCGGTCGGGGTGATTGAAACAGGCTGCCGGCGAGGTTTCCGACAGCCCGTACCCCTCAAGCACAATGCACCCGAACCGATTCTCGAACACATGCAGCACCTCGACCGGCATCGCGGAACCACCGCTGACACAGAGTCGCAACGCGGTCAGGTCAACCTCAGCAGCGGCCGGGTGGTTTACCAGCGACGAATACATCGTCGGCACAGCTTGGAATACCGTCACCCGATCCCGCGCCAGAACCTGCAATGCTTTCGCGGGGTCGAACCGCGGCAGCAGCGTCAGCGTCGCGCCCACGCGCACAGCGACATTCAGCGCGCAGGTCTGCCCGAACACATGAAACAGCGGTAACCCGCCGAAGATCACGTCCTCGCATCGAATATCGAGCAGCGTCTGCGCGCAGACGTCCGTATTACTGCCGAGGTTTGAGTGCGTCAATTCCGCGCCCTTCGGCAGGCCGGTAGTGCCGGAGGTGTAGAGGATTACGGCGGTGTCCTCGGGCTGACGATCGATCACACCGTCACGCGGCTCGGCCGCCATCACCCGGTCGAGAAACTCGATCGGATCAACCGTGACCGCTGTGACGCCGGCGTCTGCGGTGCTGGCGGCGGCTTCGGCGGCGAAGTCGTGCCACACGAAGATCACCTTGGCGCCGGAATCGCGCAGGTAGTAAGTGACCTCACGCTCCTTGAGCAACGGGTTCATCGGCACCACGACCGCGCCGGAGCGCAGGATGCCGTAGTACAGGGCGGCGAATTGCGGGACATTCGGCAGCATGATCGCGACGCGATCACCCACTGCCACATCGTGTTCGGCCAACAGGCCGGCAACTCGCCGGCTAAGGGCCTCCAACTGAACGTAGGAAAGCGTTGTCTCGTCCAGCCGGATCGCGATATTGTCGCCAAGGTCGCGCGCACTGGTGACGAGGTTGTCGGCGAGATTCATCGGTCACACCGTGCTGAAGTTGCGGGCCATGTCGGCGGCCGCGAATTCGCTGACGGCTCGGTCGGCGGCGGTGGAGACTTCCAAGTTCTCGATGATCGATTCGAGATCGCGGGCGGGCATCGCGCACGTCAGCTCGTCTTCCGGCAGATTGGTTCGGGCTCGGCTGACGGCGCAACCGGGACTAACGGCGACCTGCCCGGCGTGGGCGAGGGGGACGATCACGCATTGCGGCTTGTGGGCAAGCGTCAGATCGGGGACAGCGCCGAGCAGCGTCATCAACGCCGTCGGCGAAAGTCTGGCCAGGACCACGTCCGGGTTTTCCGCGTCGGCCAGGGGCTGGTAGGTGATCGAGGACGGACGGAAGGGCAGCGCGGCGGCGGCCTTCAGGTCGGCTTCGCCGACCCACCCGCTGCCGACGAGCGCGGCGGTGTCCTCGCCAGCGGCGGCCTGCTCCAAGGGGATCAGTCCGTGCGTGTAGCTGCCGACGCTGCAGTGCGCATGATCGGCCGCAACCGTGTCAAGGCGTTGCTGCTGCGCCAGTGCCCAGAAGCAGCATCCCGCCGGTTGCGCCGGAACCGGTGTGGTGGCAACGGCGCCTGCGGGAGCGTCGAAGCTCACCGCGACGGGTGCTTCGGTGAGGTTGAGGAGTTCGGAGAGTCGTTGCGCTAGAACGGCGAAACTGCCCACGGGTAGGCCTTTCAGGAGTAGGTCAGTCGGATCCGGTGGGTATCGATGTCGAGGTCGATCGCCACGGCACCGAGCTTCGATCGGCGCCAGGTGTCGCAGGGTCGGCCATCGACCTCAAGCGAGATCGTCGCGTCATGCGGCAGGTTGTCGACCGTGAAC
>DASQSQ010000156.1:0-2666 GCA_035642315.1 Mycobacterium sp. | reverse complement strand
GGATTCGCAGGGCTTCGAGACCGTGGTGCCACAACATCCCGGCGACTCCGTGGACGAACGTCCGCTGATGGATTTCACACCGGGATACGTGCTGCGGGCACTGGACTACCTGCCCAAGGCGGGTTCCGTCAGCCCGTGGCGGCTCAAGCAGAACTATCTGCTGGACCTGCAGCTGATCCGGCGTGGGCGGGTCGACGACGAGGCGCTGCACTTCGCGAAAAAGCCTGCCGCCCTGGCGGTTTAGTCGGTAGCGGCCGCAGCGACGACGACGATGCCGTCGTCGTCGCTGTAGGCTATGTCGCCCGGCACGAATTCCACCCCGCCGAAGCTGACCGTGACGTCTCGATCGCCGGCGCCGGTCTTGCCGCTCTTCCGGGGGTTGGTGCCGAGCGCCTTGATGCCGAGGTCGATGCCGCGAAGGGCGGCGGCATCGCGAACGGCACCGTGCACGATCAGCCCGGCCCAGCCGTTTGAGTGGGCCAAATCGGCGATGACGTCGCCGACCAGCGCGGTGTGCAACGAGCCTTCGCCGTCGATCACCAGCACCCCGCCGTCGCCCGGTGTGGAGAGCACCGACTTCAGTAGCGCGTTGTCTTCAAAGCAGCCCACCGTGGTGATCGGGCCGGCGAATGCCGTTCGCGCACCGAACTGGCGGAATTGGACATCGCAGCTACGTACGTCGGGCCCGATGTTATCGACGAGGTCAGCCGTGGGCCGAAATATCAGGGTCACCGGGCCATGCTAGTCATCGCGACTCGCCCGTTGACGAAGTTGGCGTACCAGCAGCAACGCCAGCAGACTGACCGCGATGGCCACCGCCAAGGGCAGCGGCGACCGGCCGGCTGACGGCAGCAGCGATTCCCCGGACACCGGGTTGCGTGCCGCATCCACCGTTGACTTCGCATGTGCCGCGGCATCTTTGGCCGCTGCGGCGAGCTGGCCATTGGTATCGATCCGTGGTGGCGTCGCAGCCTGACTCGGTGGCTTGACGGCGCTGGGTTCGACTTTTTTGGCGGCGGCCTTCTTAGCCGGTGCTTTCTTGGCGGCTTTCTTCGCGGGTGCCTTTTTGGCGGCGGCCTTTTTAGCTGCTGCTTTCTTGGGCGGGGACTCCGCGTTCTTTTTCGCAGCCTTGGCTGGTGCTTTTTTGGCCGGGGTTTTCTTGGCGGGCTTATCCGGCACCTGGGCGGGCGGCGCTGACGTTTCCGCGGCGTGCTCGGGCGGCTTTGGCGAGGCAGTGTCGGCCGGTGGGGTGGGCGGTGTGGGCGGGGTGGGCGCAGCGCCGGGCGCGTGGTCGGGTGTGGTGTCGGGGGAATCGTCCGGTCGATCCTGCGGGTCTGCCATGCGGCTGCTCCTTTGCAGTTTCTCGTCGGGTACAACGGCCATGTCCACCAGCAGTCGAATCCATCATGCCAGGATCGCGGGGCGGGCTGTCAGGGGCGATTTCGCAGCTGCCACAGCACCGCGCCGCCCACGACCACCACCGCGCCGACGACGAACGGCCAGACAGGAACGTCGCCGGGCCCGTTATCGGCGGCGTCCGCCGCCGGCCCGGGCGTTCCGGTGCCGGTTGCGGTCAGGCTAAACGACCACGATCCGGACACCACGTGCCCGTCTGCCGACGTCACTCGGTAATTCACTGTGTAGCTTCCGGTCGGTCCCAGTGGCCGTACGCCGACGCTGACGACCGGGCCCTGCACCTGCGGTTGTCCGGACGTCCACAGGTTGCCGTCCGGACCGACAACGGTCATGGCGGCGAAGGTGGTTTGCAGATCCTCGTTGAAGGTCGCGCGGACGCGGGCCGGACCGGTGCTGACAGCGGCATTCTCGGCGGGGTCGACCGACACCCGGGCGGCGTGCGCGTTGGCGGGTCCTGCGGTCACGGAGCCGCCGAGTGCGATTGCTGCCAGCAGCAAACTCACCGCAAAGATGCGTGCTCGCAGGCTCATCTCTGCCGAGTGATCAGCGCGATACCGATACCCAGGGCGCCGAAAAGTAGCGCAGCTCCAGCGACAATGCGGGCGGTGTTATCGGTTGCCGCCCTTGACTTTTGCGTGGCTGGCGCCGCCTGAGCCGTCGGCGCGGTGGTGCTGGTTGGGTGTGGGTGATGGGTGGCCGGGGCCCCGGTGAGTGTGAGCATCGGGGCCGGGTTGGCCGGCTCGGGCCCACCGGGCGCCGGCGGCTGATCCCACTTGACCACCGAGCCGTCGGCGTAGGTCTGGGTAGCCGGGAAGCTCACGGTGTCGGCGTCGGGAAGCTTCACCGAAATCCGGAACAGCCCGAACTGATCGACCGGGATTCCCCCGTTCGGTGCTGCCGTCCAGGTGACCGAATGAACGGTGCCGGACGCCTCATCGCGGTCCAGCTTGGCCGTCCAACCGGGCGTCGCTTCGGTCTGCACGGAACTGACATTCGATAGATCGATGGTAAGCGCGGTGGTGGCCGCCCCTTTCGTGGACTCATTGGGCACCTGGAAGGTGACCAGAGCCATGCCGCCGCGTACGGCGTCGTCGCTGCTGGCATGGACATGGGCTGACGCCGGGGCGATGGCTGCGGCCGATCCGAGGTAGAGCATGGCGGTGGCGGCGGCCGAGATCAGTGCGCGCCAAACCAAACTGCGGTGCCAAGACATCCGAGTGCTAACCATTTGTCTCCTTTGTCGGCGGGTC
>DASQSQ010000155.1:0-16997 GCA_035642315.1 Mycobacterium sp. | reverse complement strand
AGAGATCGACTATTTCCAAAGCACGTCGGATGAGCTGCACCAGACGGTTCTCACCATCGAGGATCTGGAAAAGGTCACCCATGAGATGAATGAGGAAATCTCAAATCTCGACGATTTCTTCCGGCCGCTCAAGGGCTATTTCTATTGGGAGAAGCACTGTTTCGACGTTCCTATTTGCTGGGCATTTAGATCGCTATGGGATACGCTCGACAAGATCGACCATCTGGCCGCTGATATCAAGGACGTCAGAACCTCCCTCCAGGCCATCGACGGCATCGTGCCGCAAATAATCACGCAGCTGAAACTCACGGCCGACGACACCGAGCAAATAACGGCTCTTTTAGTCAACACCTACGGCCAGTCGGCCCTGCAGTCCACACAGACCGACCAGACATTCTTCGACCAGGTCAATGTGGGGCTCGACTTCGACCAGTCCAAGAGCGATGACTTCTTCTACATCCCCCATGAAGGTTTTGACAACGAAGACGTCAAGACTGGTATGAAGCTCCTGATGTCGCCGGACGGCAAGGCTGCTCGGTTCATCGTCACCCACGAGGGGGACGCCATGGGCCCCGAAGGCGTGAAGCATGTCGAGGCGTTCCCCGACGCGATAACCACGATCTTGAAAGAGACCTCGTTGGCCGGCGCGAAAGTTTATATCGGCGGCTCGGGAGCGACCGATAAGGACATCAAGCAATACTCCGCATCCGATCTGGCTATCGTGGCGGTCGCCGCCTTCGTGCTGATCTTCTTGATCATGTTGTTCCTCACGGGAAGTCTGATGGCCGCCTTGGTCATCCCCGGCACGGTGGCCTTCTCCTACGCCGGGGCGTTCGGGCTCTCCGTGCTCGTCTGGCAGCACCTCATCGGCCTGCACCTGCACTGGTTGATATTGCCGCTCACCTTCATCATCCTGGTGGCGGTGGGTTCGGACTACAACCTACTGTTGATCGCCCGAGTCAAAGAAGAGCTCCACGCCGGGTTGCACACCGGTCTCATCCGCGCGCTCGGAAGCACGGGTGGTGTGGTGACGTCCGCAGGTTTGGTGTTCGCGTTCACCATGCTGGCGATGCTTACCAGCGATCTCAGAACTATCGGTCAGATAGGTTCCACGGTATGCATCGGCCTGCTGCTCGACACGCTGATCGTGCGTTCGTTCGTCGTGCCGTGCATCCTCAGCATCCTCGGGAAGTGGTTCTGGTGGCCAACGCTGGTGCGTTCCCGTCCGCTACCCCCTCGATAAGGGCGTCATCAACCAGGATGGTGGAGCTAACGGTACCTCGGATGCCGAATGCGTTGGCGCAAGCGAACTTTCCCTCTATCCCGTAAGACCCGGCAGGCGGTCCGCTCCCGTCGACAGCCGTGCCGGATGCGCTGCTGGATGAACGACGCGAGCTCACCGGACTTCCCGGCGTGAGCAGATGTCTGAGTCGTTCCTGAAGGGAAATATTCGTTAGTTTCAGCACGCTTGCGCCGAAACGCCCCGGCGCACTTGTCGGCATGCGAGCCGGGCCAGTGGCGGGAGAGCCACATGCCTGCAGCAGCCTTAGTAGCCGCTAGCGTTTCTTCGCCGAGTAGAGTATGCTCCGGTAAATAGTGGACGTAACCGTATACAATCTAAGGACTGGACCCACCATGTACACCGCCCTATCGCCGTTTGACGAGCCCACTACACATCGGTTGGAAAGGCCGCTCGACGAGTTGAACCCGGCACCGGCGGTGGCGCGAATGCGACGACTGCGCTTGGCGCTGATCGCAGGCGGGGCTATCGGGCTGATCGCGTGCATCGTGTTCTTGGTGAGCACCCTGCCGGCGGACTACGTCGCGCTGGGATTCGATGTCTTGCTTCTCGCATTCATGGTCACGACCGCGGTGCTCGTTTTCCTTCGTCGGCAGTTGGCGCTGCTGACCGCGTTCACGACCGGTGTGTTGCTGATCTGCGATGCGTCCTTCGACGTGATGACGGCCGGCCCCCAAGACCTGTGGGTATCCACGCTGACGGCGACGCTCGTCGAATTGCCGCTGGCGGTCATCCTGATCACCACCACGCAGCGCATTTTCCGGCTGACCGTGAGTTGACGACGCCACTGCCCTCCATCGCCACCCCGGTTGGAGTATTTTTGACTGGTAGGTCGCTAAGCATGTCCAACCGGGCGGGGCGTGGGAAAGGCCAGAGGCGAGATGGCGTTCGAACGTTACCGGCTGCCGACGCTGATCGGCCAGAGCCGAATGGGCAAGGCTATCGCGGCGGCGGCAGCCGCCATAGCGCTAGCACCGTTCTCGGTGCTAGCCGCCACACCCGGTGCGGCACAGGCGGCTCCATGGGCCCCTGCCGGCGTTGGGGCAGACTCCATAGCCTGGATGACGATTCCGGTGGTGGCCGCTCAGGAGGACCCCACCCGACCCTGGTGGCGCATGGCGCTGCACTACGGGGTGTTGGTGATAGCAGTGTGCGTTGTCGCCTGGATGCTCCATCGTTTCGCGAAAATGTGGAGTACGCCCCTGACTACCGCACCGTGGCCGGCCCGGCGAAGTTTCGGCCTCGGTGCGTTCGCGGGTGTGCTAATGGCCCGAAAAAGAATGGCGCTGGCCGAGGCAGGCCATAGATGTGCCGTCCCCACCTGTCGGCACCCAACGACCGAGACAGCTCACATCCTGCCTGAGTCAGAGAGCGACGACGAGTCGTTCGCGAACCTCATCGCGTTATGCCCGGAATGCCAAAAGAAAGAAATCGATGCGCAGGCGATGCGCGGGTACAAGCGCAATCTCGCGATCTTGAACAGCCGATACTCTGAATTCGAACGCCGGGTGTTCGATCAGATTGCCGAGACCGACCGGAGGTCCTTCATCGTCGAGCCGGGCTTCGACATCCTCCTCCTGCACGCGGTCAGCGACGGGCTTTTGAAACGAGTTGAACTAGCGCCTGTAGGGGCCCAACGGGGTGAACCAACCCAGTACACGTACGAGGTCACGGACGAAGGCCTGGACTTCATCAACCGTTACGTCTGTGGTGAAGACATATCGTGAGGCCCTGCGTTGAAAGCAACGCATTTCGCAAATTCGCGCGTTCCTGAAATCTGTTGTTTCGCAATAGGTCTGCTACCCATCAAAGTTTCAACGCCGTGGTTCTGGTGGCCGACGCTGGTGCGTGCGCGTCCGCTACCGCAGCGATAGTCACAGGTCAACGACGACGGGTTCGGCGGGTTGGCTGCAGCACAACAGGATGTTGCCCGGCGCAGGCGGTTCCAGAGGTTCGAGGGTGTAGTCGACGGCTCCCGAGATCAGCGCCGTCTCGCAGTTGTGGCATACGCCGGTGCGGCATGACCACTGCGCCGGAACGTCGCAGGCTTCGGCGAATTCCAGCAGGCTGCCGGCGGGCGGACCATAGGGCGCCGTGATGCCGCTGCGGGCGAACTGCACCTGCGGTCCCGTTCCGGGCGGCCCGGCCGGTAGATGCGGCGGGACCGCCGTCGCGGCGATACCGGGTGTGAGTGCGGCTGTGGCGCCGAAAATCTCGGTGTGAATCTGCGCGTGCTCGAAGCCGAGCTCGGTGAGTCCCGCAGTGACGTCGGCCATGAAGCTTGCCGGCCCGCAAAGATATGCGTCGCCGGTGCGTGGAAGGCCGAGTTCGGCGATGGCCGTTGCGGACAGGCGGCCACGCTCGGCGTCGGCCGGGAGCTGGTCGGCTGGTTCGGGTCGACTGTAGAAGACGCGAACGTGGCTGTCGCTGAGCTGGTCGAGTAATGCCCGGCTTTCTACTGCGAAGGGCTGCTGCGACTGGTCCCGTGCTGCGTGCAGCCACCAGACTTGCCGGGCCGAGTCGATGGCGGCCAGCGTGTGCAGCATGGACAGCACCGGCGTGACTCCCACGCCCGCCGACATCAGGATGACCGGCGACTCGGCCTCGGTGAGGAAGAACGCGCCTCGGGGTGCGGCGACCTCGAGAATGTCGCCCACCTTCACGTGGGAGTGAATGTATGCGCTTGCAGCGCCGTGTGTTTCGCGCTTGACGCTGATCCGGTAATTCCCCGCTCCGGACCAATTGGACAGCGAGTAGTTCCTGATCAAAGTCTCGTGGGTGTCTTCGCGGGAGACGCGCACGGCAATGGATTGGCCGGGCCGCCAGGGCGGTAACGGCGCGCCCTCCGGAGCGGCCAAGGTGATCGAGCGAACGGTGCGGCTTTCATCGTGAGTGGCCGTCACTTGAAGGCGGCGAAACCCAGTCCACGCCGGCGGGGGGCTACTGGCGGCGGCCGTCAGGCCGGTGTTGCCCGGCGAGGCCGATGTGCCGTCGGCCTGGTTGAGCAGATTCTGCAGGGATAGCTTCCAGCCCGCGCTGAGCGCGGGTATCCGAAGGGCGCGCTCCAGGTCGTCGCGGGGATGGCCGGGAAGGTAGAGCAGCGCATCGATCTCGGCGACGCTGACCTGCTCGGGCCCCGACCCGATTTTGACGATGTCTTGTCCGGCTTCGATCTGTCCCTCGGTGACGACCCGGAAATAGAAGCCCGGCCGGTGGTGGGAAACCAGCAGCGCGGCCATCTGCGGCTCTCCGAGCCGCAGGCCAACCCGGTAGCAGGTGACCCGCGGCTGGCTGACTTCGAAAACAGCCTGCCCAATCCGGTATCGATCGCCGATGCAAACCTCGTCATCGGGCAAGCCATCGACGGTGAAATTCTCGCCGAAATGACCGGGCTGCAGGTCGTCGCGGCGCAGTTCGTTTGACCAATACCGGTAGGAGTCAAGCTGATACACCAGCACCGCGCGGTTTTCTCCACCGTGTCCGCCCAGGTCGCCCTGGCCGTCGCCGTCCACGTTGAGTCGGCGGACCAGGCGCGGCCCCGCGACCGGTTGCTTCCAGACGCCGGTGTAGACCGTGCGACCGTTCCAGGCAACGTTCTTCGGCAGACCGACGTTCACCGATACCAAAGTGGCCATGGTCTATGCGGCCGGGGCCACTTCCAGGTAGCGGTTGACACAGACATAGAAGCGCTGCGCGATCTTCGTCAGAACATCGCCTGGCTGAACCTGGTACTTTCTGCTCATCTGCGCCTCCTCCGGTCACCGTCACGACAGCCGCGGAAATCGCGGCGAATCCGGGCGCCCAGTATGACGCTCAGTGGTTCGAAACGCTAGAGACCGCAACGCAATTACCGCAACTAGGATGGGCTGATGGAACTTTATGACGTCATGCGCACGACCGGTGCGGTGCGCGAGTTCACCGGCGATCCGCTGCCCGACGATGTGCTCGAGCGCATCCTGGACAACGCGCGGTTCGCGCCGAGCGGCGGCAACCGGCAGGGTGCACATGTGATCGTGGTGCGCGATCAGGCCACCCGCGAGGAGTTGGCCAAGCTCTCGGCTACCGGTGCACGACGGTATGCAGCCCAGTTGGCCGACGGCGAAAGCCCGTGGAACCCACGACACCCACCTAAGGCGACCGCGGCGGAAATAGCGGCCACCGACGTGCCGTCCCAATTCACCGCTCCGCTGCAGAACGCCGCTGCGGTCCTGGTTGTCTGCGTTGACCTCGAGGTAGTCGCCGCCATGGATCAAAAGCTCGACCGAATCGGTCTGATCAGCGGCGCGTCTGTCTATCCGCTGGTCTGGAACATCTTGTTGGCTGCGCGCAACGAGGGCTATGGGGGCACCATCACCACGATGGTGGTGGCGGAGGAGCCACGCGTCCGCGACCTGCTCGGCATGCCGGAGTCATACGCGGTTGCCGCGGTATTGCCGCTGGGCAAGCCGCGCAGGCAACTGACGAAGCTGAAGCGCGACGGCGTCGCCGAACTCGCCACACGGGAGCGGTTTGACGGTGAGCCGTTCGGCACGAACGGTCAGTAACGGTAATACCTACTACGTTGTCGGCGTCGGCCCGTCATCAGTTCTGTCGAGGGACCAGCTCGGTGACAAATCGATCGATGAAGTCGTCCAACGGTTTCTCACCGGCCGGCCGAATGACGAACTTGGTCAAGCCGGCGTCCAGGTAGGCGTCGAGTTGGCGATGCAGCTGATCCCAGCTCGTCGCGATCAGCTCACCGGGATCCACGTCGGGGCGACGCTCGCGGACGGCGGCAACCAACTCCGCCGACAACTCGCCGTCAGCGACGCCCAACGAAATGCCGAAGTGATCCGGTTCTATCTGCCGACCTGCTTGCGCCGCAGCATGTTCGATGGCTTCGCGCCCTCGCAGCGCCTCGGTGGGCGTAAGGAAACTACCCAACCAGCCATCGCCGAGCGCGCCGATACGCCGAAACGCCGCCGGCGCCGAGCCGCCTAACCAAATGTCCAGTGGAGGTACCGGTCGCGGCGCGATCGCTGTCTCGCTGACCGTGAAGAACCGCCCGGAGTAGCTCGGGGAATCCTCGACCAGCGCCGCCCGCAACAACTGCAGCGACTCATCGAACACCGCCGCCCGCTCGCCGTCGGGAACGACAAACAGCTCGCGTTCGGCCGCAATCGCCGAACGTAGCCCGAAGACGGGCAGCACCCGCTTGGGCGCGAGCGCCGCGAGCGACGCCAACTGCTTCGCCACCAACACCGGATGGCGCCCTGGAAGCACCGCGACGGAAGTGCCTACCTTTAGTTGTGTCGTCCTGGCCAGCGCGTAGGCCATTCCCACCATGGGATCCACCGCCGGGGTGTAGACCAGCTCGGAAAACCACAACGAATCAACCCCGCTGTTTTCGAGGTGGTCAACAATGCCGGCGAGCAGTCCCGGAGCGGTGTTGACGCCCAGACTGACCCCGAAGCGAATCTTCACCAGCGTCTCCCTCTGCCGTACCGCGTACGTAACGCAACACGGTCGAGAAGGAACAGCTTCCCGAGGCTGACGACTGCACCGCTCGTTCCTCCGACATAGGCGTGGAGAAACTGCGTGGTGGATGGGCGTTGACATCGAGGTAGCGCCGCCAACCAGGCCGCTGCTTCGTCGCGTTGGTCATTCGCGTAGACCCGCATCGGGCATGGCACCCACGCCGCAATGCCTCGCGCGGGTTCCCGAATCCAGTCGATGTCACTGACGAGCGCGCAACCGTCGAGCAACGGAAGATACCGAACGCCCAACATAGAGTCCGCCCACAGCGCCCCCGGTGTCAGGCGGGTAAAACCTGGCCCGAACTGATAGAGCAACCGCAGCCGCTGACCCCCTCGTGCTAACCGATCGACCAGCGGCGCGAAGACTTGTGCATAGTCATCGGAGGTCACGACGTCTGTCGCATCGAGCGCGTGCACTCCCGCTGGAACCTCGACCAGTTCTGTAAGCACGGATCTCCCAACGCGGCCCTCGTCTACCCAAATCCCGAGAGTACGCATCGCCTGTTTAGCGGATCGCGTGTCTGCAAACTCCGTGTCAGCAGGCCTCAATAGGATCTGGCGCATGCGGCTGGCAGGAATCACTCGGCGTAGCGCGCTGGCGATCGTCGTCGTCGCGAGCGCCGCGCTAGCTGCATTACCCGGTTCCGCCGTAACGCCACCCGCACACGCGGCCGATGCGGGCTACCAGTTGATCCAGGAACCCGACGCGGGTTACTCCCCCATCATCGGTCTGATCAGCGGCGCTGCCCGGTCGATCCGCATCACGATTTACGAACTAACCGATCCCGCCGCGATCAACGCACTCATTGATGCTCACAATCGAGGCGTGGACACCCGGGTCATCCTCGACGCCGCATTCCATGGCCGCAACACCAACGCCGTTACCTTCCAACAACTCAGCGACGCCGGTGTGGGCGTGAAATGGGCCCCTAATGGGGTGATCTATCACCAGAAAACCATCACCGTCGACGACGCCACCGCGGCAGTGGGCACCGGAAATCTCACACCGCAGTACTACTCGACCAGTCGCGACGCCTGGGTGCTGGACACCAATCCCGTCGACGTGGCGGCCATTGCCGCGACGTTCGACACCGACTACTCCGCCGCACCGTCCGGCCGGCCACCACCGGCGACCGAAGCGGCGAACCTCGTCTGGTCGCCGATGGCGCGCGGCACCTTCTTGCAACACATCGACCAGGCCGCTCACAGCATCGACGTCACCAGCGAGGAACTCAAAGACCGCGCCGTAGTCTCGGCTCTCGACAAAGCCGCGCGCCGCGGTGTGCAGTGCCGGATCGTGCTGACCGAGAACCCGGCATGGAGCAAGGCCATCACGGAAGTGTCAGCCGCCGGCTGCTCGGTGCACCTGTTCCCCGACACCGAAACCGGGCTTTACATACACGAGAAAATTCTGCTCACCGACAACACCGCACTCATCATCGGCAGCCAAAACCTCTCCACCACAAGCCTTGTCGAAAACCGTGAACTGTCACTCGCGCTGGACACCGCTATCGCGCCAGAGTTGATTGCCGCCGTGGAATCCACCTTCGACGCCGACTACGCCGCCGCGTCCGCGCAGTAGCCACGATTATTCAGGCGGAAGAGGCCGCTTCAGGGTACAAACGATGCCCCACTCGAAAAGACGGTCCCCGACTTGGTCATATTCTTTGAAGTGGTGGACGACCTGAGTTCGTTGAACGGAAGAGTTCACGATCTCCCAGCCTTCTTGTCCGGCGGCGTTCGTCAGTCGACTAACCTCCTCGATCACCGCCTGCAGGGATTCGTGGGTCTGGCTGATGAAGGTGGTCTCCCACCGCTGCGGCCGCCACTTGCCGTCTGCCGCCAGGCTCCCGGAAGCCGCGGACGAAGGTTCGCTCATGAGTCGGCATCCTACGTCGCCGCCACCCTAGAAAGATGAATGAAAGTTGACCGCCGCTTTACAACTAATCGGTTGTGGGCGCCGCTGTCGACCGATAGTGCAGCCCAGTCAGCCCCCGGCTGAAACATTCTTGACCTGCAGCGCAAGATTCCGACAAGGGCGATCTCAGATTCTCCTGTTCGAGCCGCGCCGCTCTGGGGGCGGGCGGCGACAAGGAACCGCCGACAAACGAAGGGTTCGCTCTGATGGAGATTTCGAGGGGACGACTGATGGTTTGCGGATTGCTTACGGCAGTCACGTTCACCACCCTGGGTTCCGGTACCGCGTTCGCATTTCAGGAGCACATGTTTAGCGCCAGAAACGATCTGCAGCAGGCGGCTAACGAGCTGCGACAGGCGGAGCCCGATAAGGGCGGCCATCGGGACGCCGCAATCGGCCTGGTACAACAAGCGATCGATCAGGTCAACCTTGGCATTCAATACGGCGAGGGCTCCTAGCGGGAGTTTCGTTCGCTACCGTAATGCCCTCAGTGTCAGTCACTTTCACTGCACGAACTGCTGCCCGCCGTCGATGTCGTAGGTCGCGCCGGTAAGCGCTGTATTGGTCATCAGGTGTACGGCCAGCGCTGCAACGTCGGCGGGGCCGACGACGCGCCCGATCGGAAGCTTCGCACGCAACTCGGCTCGACGCTCGTCGAGCCGATCTCCGAGTAGTGCCGCAGACAGTGGCGTGTCGACGAAGCCGGCGGCGATGAGGTTGACGCGAATGGGTGCGAGCTCAAGAGCCAGGGCGGCGGTGAACGGCGGCAACGCGGCGGTGGCCGCCGGAACGATACCGAGGTCTTTGGTAACACGACGGCCGCCGGTGCCGCCCATGAATATCAGCGAGCCATGCGGTGTCATTTTGCCCGCCGAGTGACGCGCCACAGCGAGATACAGCGTGACGTGCCCGCTGAGTACTTCGCGCACTTGGCCTGGATCCATCTCCATCAGTGGCCCATATCGTGGTCCCCCGGCGGTGACCATCACGTGATCGACTGGGGTGGAAAGGTTTTCGAAGAAGCTTTTCAATGCGGTGTCGTCGGTGGCGTCGAAGGCCGCGGTTTGCCGAGCTTCGACGTCGCGGGCGGCTTCGATGAGCCGATCGGGGTTACGGCCGGTGAGTATGACGTTGGCCCCGTGAGCGCGTGAGCATTTGGCCGTCTCCAGGCCAATGCCGGCGCTGCCACCGATCAGCACGACAGTCTGGCCGGCTAGATCCGGCTCCGACCGGCCGGTTACGGATGGTGACGCGCTGCACATGATTCCTCCAACCGGGTTTAGCGACCGCCGATTTCGGTTCAGACCGATGTATCTCTGTTACCAGAACGTGGCCGGTATGTACTCATCTTTCGGCTAGGTTTACGACTCGGCTTCCTTGCGCTCATGCGTAACGAGAGTGAACTGCGACCCAATGACGAAGCACGGGGGATTGATGGATTTCGAGGGCGGGCACATCCGGGACCTTCTGGCACTAGCTCATCGTGCACTACGGGGCGATAACGTCGGCAAGGGAATGCTTTGCACAGCCGCAGTCGGGGTCATCGACAACCCTCCCAGGGATGGCATACTGCGCAGTCTGGCCGACCACGTATGTCAGGCAGTATTTGACTGGGCGTGTTTCGACGGCTCTCGTGCACGGCTTGAGGGTGTGGTCGAAAGCTATAAGACTGCGGCAAGCGCCCTACAAGTTGAGGAACAGCTCAACAAGTTGCGCCACTAGGGTCTTTAACTACGAGGTGAACGCGGTGAAGGGTAGCAGTGCGGTCGTCGTCGGCTGTACGGCGATTCTTGGCGTCGCGCTTACCGGCTGCTCCGGTAGCTCAGGCAACGGGACTAGCGAGTTCACCTGCCCGGCGAGCTCGTGAGCCGCATGTTCAGGAATTTGAGGCCAAAATATCTCTACTGGTCTTGGAAGGACGGAACATGACAACCCCACGCTCGGATAGCGCTAGGCGAATTCCTCAACTCATTCCGCACCGGTTGCTGCGCAACAACCAAAGCCACCATCCAGCCGTGCTGGAGGAGGCTAGGAGGCGCGGCGGAAAATTCCAGTTGCGGCTGGCCGATGCCATCACCGCATTCGCGGGTTCGATGAACTTCGTCTGGATTCACGCTGTCCTTTTCGCCGTGTGGATGGTGGTTCTGGAAAAGAACCCTTGGCCGACTCTGACGCTGGTGGTTTCACTCGAAGCGATCTTTCTGTCGACGTTCGTCATGATCGGCCAGAACCGTCAAGCGGCCTTCCAACAGGCCAAGGCCGACCACGACTTTGAAGCTCAGGAGCTCGAACTCAAAACCAACACCCAACTGACTCGTGAAATCCACATCCTCACAGAGGAATTGCATCGGCGCATCATCGGTGAGCCCGCCTGAGCACTACGGCCCGCGGTGCCGCGGCTATTCAAAGTAGGCGAAGCTACATGTAGGCCGCGGTTCGCTTTTGAGCGCTACCAGTTTGCCGTCCATGATGATGTTGCAGGAGAGTTCGGTGTCGCCCGCGTCGGCGGTCACCGAGGATTCGATCTCGTTGTACACGGGATACTGCTTCTCCCACGGCAGCGTCACATCCGTCTCGGTTTGCACTGGGCCACCATTGATCTGGTACTTGATGGTTACCGGGCCAGCAGCACCGCTCACCTGCATGGTCGCGGTGCCGACAGGTGGCCCGGTGGGTGCGGCCGCGGGAGTTTTCGAGGACGTAGTGGCAGGCGGGGCCTGCGCGGTGCTCATTGGCGATTTGGTCGCCGCGGACGAATGGGCGGCAGCCGAATCAGCCGCTACCGGTTTGCCCCCGGTCGTGTTGCATCCGGTTGCCGCGAGTGCGACGACAAACACCGCGAGCACCACAGCGGTCGCAGAGCGATCTGCCATTCTCGGAGCCTACGTCGGCTGAACTGACATTCATTGTGAAATCACGCGCTCGGGCGATGCCGGGGGCGTCGTGCCGGCCGCCGACGTTACCGGCGCATCCGCACGGCTGCGGCCACAGCTTGCGGGGCTTCAGACGAAGGGAAGTGGCCCACGCCTTCCAGCTGCGTGACCGCAGCGTGCGGGAGGACCTTGATGGCCTGCTCCAGAACGTGGCGACCCGACACGGGATCGTCGAGCCCCCAGACGAGATGCACAGGGCCATTCCAATTGACAAGAGCCGCTTCCCATCGACGATGATGGATCTTCCGCTCTGCGTTGTACTTGATCAGCAAATGCCACAGCTTATTTCCGTTTTCTCGCGACATACCTAGCCACAGGTCGTCGAACTCGACGTCGGTGAGACTTGGTCCGCGCACCTCGTCGAGAGCTGCACGGACCCTGGCTGCGCTGACGCGGCTCGCCAGCAGCTTGCCGACAACCGGTCGAATCAGCAACTTCTGCATGCGAGTTGGACGGTACGCGCTGTAGACGATGCCGGCGTTCAACACGACGAGGCCTTCGATCGCGAACCGGAGCTTTCCCCGATTGGCTCGGTCAAGAAGCTCTTGGCCGACGATGACGCCGTAATCGTGGATCACCAGCCGCGTCGACTTCACACCCAAGTGCCCAACGAGATCCTCCACGATGTCGGCGGATTCGGGCACCGAGTACTCGTAGGGGTTGGGCTTGTCCGACGCTCCGTAGCCCAGGAAATCCAGCGTGATCACATCATGGTCCTGGGCAAGGTCACTGGCCACCTCTGCATAGTCATATGACCACGTCGGGAATCCGTGCAGCATCAGCACCGTGGGCCCAGCCCCGCGCCGCCGGAACGCAATGCGATGCCCGCGCCGGCTGATAAGGGTGTCGTTTTCGGCGATCCACTCCGCGGCTCGAGGCACACCACCGCGCCGGTTCATCGTGCACCCTCCTTCCGGTGTCGGCCACTATCCGGATGGTTTACCGAATCGGAGTCTCGAGGCAAACACTAGTGGTCACGTCGGGGGCCGCACATGGATGAGACATGCTTGACGTATGGAGCAATACCGCCGCAATGACCTGAACTTCGAAGTCCTTGATGCCGGACCGCCCGACGGACCTGTCGTGGTGTTACTGCACGGCTTCCCACAACACAACGACAGCTGGACTGGCGTCATCGACCGGCTCACCGCTGCGGGCTACCGCTGCCTGGCGCCCAACCAGCGAGGATATTCCGCGGGCGCCCGGCCACCCCGCCGCCGCGACTACCGTATACCGGAACTCGTCGCCGATCTCGGCGCACTGATCGACGCCAGCGGCGCGCGACGGGTGCACCTCGTCGGACACGACTGGGGCGCCGCGGTCGCGTGGGCCGCCGCAGCCGAAATGCCCGAGCGGCTGGCAACCGTGTCGCCGATATCGGTGCCGCATCCTGCCGCGTTCCTCAAATCGTTCATTACCAGTCGCCAGGGCCTGGCGTCTTGGTACATGTTCGCCTTTCAGTTGCCGCGCGTCCCGGAGTGGTCGATGCTGCGTCGCGGCGGCACCTTGCTGGCCAAATCGCTGCGGCAGGCCGGACAGACGCCGGCCGCAGCCGAGCGCGACGGACGAGCGATGAGCGAACCCGGAGCCCTGAGGGCTGCGATCAACTGGTACCGCGCAATGCCACTGTCGAATCCGCGCGCGATTACCCAAAAGGTTTCTGTGCCAACGCTGTACGTGTGGAGCGACCAGGACATCGCGCTGCTCCCCAAATCGGCCCACAACACCTACCGCTACGTCACCGGGGAATACCGGTTTGAGATCTTTCCCGGGGTTTCACACTGGATACCCGACGAACAACCCGACAAGCTAGCCGACCTGCTGCTCGACTGGTTCGCCGCTCACCCGGCGCACTGATCACCGAGCCGAGATCGGCTCTCGCCCAAGGCCGTTTCGATCTCCGACCACGTCTGTTTGACGATCTGCGACGCTGGTTGCAGATCGATTATCCGCGAGGACACCTGACCGGTGTTGGCGACGCTGGCTTCCATGTCACCTTCGAAGTACAGATCGGTGATCCGGCCGAGCAGCTTTACCTCAGGATCGGCCGCGGCGGCGCGAGCCGCGAGACCGGTCCGTAGCACCCGCATCGTCGGGTTGCCGGGAAGGTCGAGCATCACGGTGCCGTCATCGCCGGCAGCCATGATGGCGTTCTTGAAATTGGCGTGGACCCGGGCTTCGTGACTGGCGAGCATTCGGGTGCCCATCTGCACACCCTCGGCGCCGAGGACGACGGCGGCCGCGGCGGACCGGGCGTCGCAGATCCCTCCCGCCGCGATGATCGGTAGATCAACACGGTCGGCGACCAGCGGAAGCAAGACCAACGTCGACGCACCGAGGGCAGACTTGAACCCGCCGCCCTCCACACCCTCGACCACAAGGCCGTCGACGCCCGCGTCCACGGCCTTCATCGCACCCTTCAGCGATCCGACGACGTGCACGACGGTCATGCCTGCGTCGTGCAGCTGGGCTGTGAAAAGGGCCGGATCACCCGCGGAGGTGAAGACATGGCGAACCTCGGCGGCGACGAGCTCGTCGACGATCGACGGGTCACGCTTCCAGCCCTGGATCATCAGATTGGCCGCGACCGGCCGGTCGGTGAGCTCGCGGACCCTGCGCAGGTCAGCCCGACCGTCGGGGGTCAGGGTCTCGATCATGCCCATGCCGCCACCCTCGGAGACGGCGGCGGCCAGTTCGGCGCGGGCGATGTACGTCATCGGTGCCTGCACTACGGGGTACTCGACGCCGAGCAGCGATTGGATGCGGTTGGTCACGCCCTGATTCTCTGCTACGCCCCTGTGCCGCCTGGATCCCGATCATCGGAGCTGCCAGTACCTGGCCCGCGCCGCTCACCACTAGGTGTCCGCGCGTTAGTGTCTTTCGGTCGGCCTCAACGAACGAGCCGATAGAAAAGTTGAGCTAACTCATGCCCGCAGCAACAGAAGCGTCGCCGATCGAATCGCGAGTCGGCCACTACTACCAGATGGACGGCACGTACCTCGTCGGCCGCGAGAAGCTCCGCGAGTACGCCCGGGCGGTGCAGGACTACCACCCGGCGCACTGGCACGTCGCCGCCGCCGCTGAACTGGGGTACCCGGACCTGGTGGCGCCGCTGACGTTCACGTCGACCCCGGGCATGACCTGCAATCGCCGGATGTTCGAACAGGTGGTCGTCGGCTACGACACTTACATGCAGACCGAAGAAGTCTTCGAGCAGCACCGCCCGCTCGTGGCCGGCGACGAACTGCATGTCGACGTCGAACTGTCGTCGGTGCGCAGGACCGCCGGCAGACATTTCATCACCGTCACCAATACCTTCACCGACGCTGCCGGTGAGCGGGTGCACACCTTGCACACGACCGTCGTCGGCGTCACCGCCGAGGACGTCGATCCGGCGATCAAGTCCGCCGTGCCGAAGATCATGATGCACGACGTGGACATCCTCGCAGTCGGCGAAAACGACTCCGCGTACGAGAAGACGGTGCGCCCCGAGGGCGAGATTCGGATCGCGGAGGGCGGCACGACCCGCACACCGGGGACGCCGTCCTTCGATGACGTGAAGATCGGCGACGAGTTACCGGTGCACCACGCCAGGCTCTCGCGCGGCGACCTGGTGAACTATGCCGGCGTGGCCGGCGACGCCAACCCGATCCACTGGGACGAGGACATTGCCAAGCTGGCGGGTCTGCCCGATGTGATCGCCCACGGCATGCTCACCATGGGTTTGGGAGCCGGATTCGCGGCCGCATGGTCGGGTGACCCCGGTGCGGTTACCCGCTACGCGATACGGCTGTCGGCGCCCGCGATCGTGTCGGCCGCCGAGGGCGCCGACATCGAGTTCAGCGGCAAGATCAAGTCGCTGGACCCGGCGAGCCGCAGCGGGGTCGTCATCGTGGGCGCGAAGTCGGGTGGCCGGAAGATCTTCGGGATGGCGACATTAAACGTCCGCTTCCGCTGACCTGAGCATCGACATAAGCAATCAGCTAAGCCGGGACTGCAGCACGTTGAGGCCGGAACCGGTCAGGCGATCGAACGCGACGGTGCGTCCGCATACGGCCAACATCGCCGCCGCACCGGGTCCCCGAATCGGATCGCCGTGGCCCCATGTTCGCCCGGTGTCGTCGTCGTGCAGCGCGATACCGCGCAGGCGTCGGCGCGAAAAGAAGCCGAGTTGCGTTGGGCCCGTCAGGAAATCGAGCACCCGGGCGACAAGGTCTGCGAAATCGCTAACCAGATGCGCGGCAACCGTTTTCACATCCCAACCTGCGCACAGGCTCGCGGTGGCCAGTTGATCGCGGTCAAGATCGTCGATCAGCGCGGCAATCGATCTCCGCTCGCCTGCCACCGCCGCGAATACCTGTTCGCGTTCCATAGCGCTGAGCCGCACAGCTGCAGAATATCGGGACGGCCGCAGGTCTCTTCCGGCGTCATGAGATGGAGGCATCGGCCTCGGCGGCTGCGGCCAGTAGGGCGATGGCCATGTCGAAGGGCTCGGGGCTGCGCAGCGCGCGGCTGAGGATGAGTGCTCCTTCCAGGCTCGTCCACACGTTGGTGGCCAACTGCACGGCTTTGTCGTTGGGGAGGCCTTTTTCGGTGAGGCGCGCGGCCAGCGTGGTGATCACATCCTGGAAGGCACGTCGTGCCGCGTCGCTGAGCTGATCGGAGGCGGGCGTCGCCTCGATGACGATGGGAGCCACAGCGCACCCCTCGCGGTAGTTGCTTGCGACCAGGTCGTCGCGTTCGCGGCCCACGAACATCTCGATCAGTTGCGCCGCGGAGGTGCTGGCGGCCGCCGCACGGTTGATGTGTGCGATGCGATCGGAGGCGTGCAGGAGTGTGACCTCGGTGGCGAGTTCTTCCTTCCCGCCAGGAAAGTGAAAGTAGATCGACCCGCGCGGGCCGGCGCTCTCGGTGACGACGTCCGACAACGCGGTACCGAGATAGCCGTGTTCGCGGAACAACTGACGCGCCGCGGCGACCATGCGTTCCTTCGTGTCGGTTTTTTTTGGCATGTCGTCCATCATACATAGCTCTTGACAGGCGCGTGTACTACCTCGTAGTGTCGCACTTGTTAATCAGTATGTCGGACGACATATTAAAGGAGGCCACCATGCCCGTCTATCAGTGCTACAGCCCCAAAGGACTGCTGACCAAGTCCGCGAAGGCCAAGATCGCCGACGAGATGACCAGCATGTACTGCAACCTCGCCGGGGGACTGCCGTCATGGGTCAAAGTTCTGTTCCACGAGATGCCCGACGGCGAATGCTTCGCAGCCGGCAAACCGGCAACGCAATCGTTGATTCTCGCCATCAACCGCCACGGCCGTGACC
>DASQSQ010000154.1:0-2190 GCA_035642315.1 Mycobacterium sp. | reverse complement strand
TGATCGCTTCGACAAGTTCGTCAGCGGCCAGCGACGACTCGAGCAGTAGTGGAAAGGACCATCATGGGCAACTTGGGCTATAAGGCGATCGACGTCGACAATCACTACTACGAACCGCTGGACGCCTTCACCCGGCATCTGGACAAGAAGTTCCGCCGGCGCGGCGTGCAGATCTTCAGCGACGGCAGGCACACTCAGGCGATCATCGGCGACCGGGTCAATCGCTTCGTCCCCAACCCGACGTTCGACCCGATCATCGCGCCGGGATGCCTGGATCTGCTGTTTCGCGGCGAGATTCCGGACGGCGTCGACCCGGCGTCGCTGATGAAGGTCGAGCGACTCGAGCAGCACCCCGAGTACCAGAACCGCGACGCCCGCATCACGGTGATGGACACCCAGGGCATCGAAACGGTGTTCATGTTGCCGACGTTCGCGTGTGGGGTTGAAGAAGCGCTCAAGCATGATGTCGAAGCGACGATGGCGTCGCTCCACGCGTTCAATCTGTGGCTGGATGAGGACTGGGGCTTCGACCGTCCCGACCACCGCATCATTGCGGCGCCCATCATTTCGCTGGCCAATCCCGACAAGGCCCTCGAAGAGGTGGAATTCGTGTTGGGGCGCGGCGCGAAGCTGATATTGGTGCGACCGGCCCCGGTGCCCGGTGTGGTCAAGCCGCGGTCGCTGGGCGATCCCGTCCATGATCCGGTGTGGGCCGCGCTGGCCGAGGCGGGCGTTCCGGTGGGATTCCACCTGAGCGACAGCGGCTATCTGCAGATCGCCGGAATGTGGGGCGGCAAGTCGACGTTCGAGGCGTTTGGCGGCTCAAATCCGTTGGACCAGATACTGGTTGACGATCGCGCGATTCACGACACGATGGCCTCGATGATCGCCCACGGGGTGTTCACCCGCCATCCGCAACTCAAAGCGGTCAGTATCGAGAACGGTTCGTACTTCGTGCACCGGCTGGTCAAGCGGCTGAAGAAAGCGGCCAACAACCACCCGAACTTGTTCCCGGTGGATCCGGTGGAGCAACTACGCACCAACGTCTGGATCGCGCCCTACTACGAGGACGACCTGCCCGAGCTGGCGTCGGTCATCGGTGTCGACAAGATTCTGTTCGGATCGGACTGGCCGCACGGCGAAGGCTTGGAGGAACCCGTCTCGTTTACTCAGGAGCTGGTCGGCTTCAGTGACACCGACATCCGAAAGGTGATGCGGGACAACGCATTGGATTTGCTGGACGTCAAGGTCGGATCGGTCGCTTGAACGTCTCAGGCCGCTCACACCCATGAGCGAGTGGACCATAGGGGCGGTCCTGGACGCGATCGCCGAGGTCGTCCCGGACCGGCCGATCACTGTGTGCGGTGATCGCCGCAGCACCTTTGCGGAAACCGCGGACCGCACCCGGCGGCTGGCGAACTTCCTCGCCGCCAAGGGGCTGGGTGCCCACCGGGAACGGGCGAGCCTGCAGAACTGGGAATGCGGACAGGATCGTGTTGCGCTGGTCATGCACAACGACCTCTATACCGACATGGTGATCGGTTGTCTGAAGGCCCGCACCGTTCCGGTGAACGTCAACTACAACTACACGCCGCGCGAAGTCCAGGAGCTACTCGACTACGTGCGGCCGCGCGCAGTCGTCTACCACAAGTCTCTGGGCGCGAAATTCGCCGACGTGTTTCCGCCCGATGGCGCCGACCTGTTGCTGTCGGTCGAAGACCGAAGTGGAGTACCGGAACTGCCCGGTGCGGTGTCGTTGGACGACGCGTTGGCACAAGGAGATGACGACCATCGTGTGACGGCGTCGCCGGATGACCTGCTCATGATCTGCACCGGTGGCACCACTGGTCGACCCAAGGGTGTGCTCTGGCGCCAGTCCGACATCTACGTGTCGTCGATGCTCGGCGCCGATCATGCTTCCGCGCAGGAGATTTACGACAAGGTGCGCCCAGCCGCCGCGCCGCCATGGTTCGCGGTGTCGCCGCTGATGCACGCCGCCGGCATGTGGACGGCGTTCGCGGCGATCATGGCCGGCACCACCGTGGTGCTGTACGACACCAGCCGCAAGCTCGATCCGCGGTTGGTATGGGAGACGGCCGAATGCGAAAAGGTCGGGATGATGACGATGGTCGGCGACGCCTACGCCGCGCCCCTGGTTGACGAGCTGCGGCGCGGTCAGTACGACTTGTC
>DASQSQ010000153.1:0-9564 GCA_035642315.1 Mycobacterium sp. | reverse complement strand
GCGGCGGAAGCAGTAACCTGCGGCTTCGATGCGGTCAACAAGCTTGCTGGTTCCACCGATCGTGACCGACAGTTCCTCGGCGATGTCGTTGACCCGGCACGACGGATGACGCGCGATGACCTGCATCGGTTCCAACCTGCTCAGCGGCAGGCCGAAATCGGCGCGCAGCCGAGCATCAACGGCGTTCCACAGCTCGGTTTCAAAGCGCACCAACTGATGGAAAAGATCAAGCAAGTCCGTCATGACCGTCAAAGCTTCTGCGACAAGACAGTCGCGAAGGTGTGGGTGTCGCCGGGCCAGCGCGCCGAGATGTAGGCACCGTCGTCGACGACGAACGCCGGCCGTGCGTCGGTTGCGGTGTCGCGCACCATTCCCGAGGTCTTCATCCGCCAGTGCGGCGACCCGCGCTCGACGTCGCAGAAGTCCGCCGGGTTCTTCAGTGCCCGGGTGACTTCGGACTGCACAGACATGTATCCGGCGGCCTGACCGGGCTCCTCGGTGTAGGTGCGGTAGTAGTCAGGGTTCCAGAAGCGGGTGATCCGGGTGAGCCGCCAGGCGGTGCGCTCCAGCGCCCAGGTCAGCGCCGTGGTGCGGCGACCGTAGAGCACCGAGTGACCGGTCGTGGGATCGACGCTGCGAGCGGCTAGTAAGACACCGTGACAGATCGCGGCCACCTTCAGCCGCCGCGCGAAGGCGTCGACGACGAGGCGGTGCAGCGTGTCGCTGTCGATGTAGGAGCGCATCCCGCGCGCCCGATGGCCGCCGGGCAGCAGCAACGCGTCGATGCCGTCAAGCGTGGCCTCAGCCCAGCTAGACGGGAGCTGATACTCCAGCGATTGCAGCATGTCGTAATAGGCGCGGCGGGCGTCCTTGTTGGCCCGCAGCATCCGTCCCACGACCGTGATGGCGCCCAATACCGGTGTGGCAGACCAAAAGTCCAAGCCTCGGCCAGTGACCATGATGTCGTCGGCCACCCCGAGGTTGCCGCTTTCGGTGGCGAAGACGACTTGATGACCGTTCGCGCGCAAGACCTGCCAACTCACCGCGACCTCGGTCGGGTCGAAGTCGCGATCCGGAATCGGGATCAGCACGGTACCCATCGTGATGTCAGAGCTTACGGGCTGCGGCCTTCGTTTACTCGAGCTAGGAACTTTTGGACGTCCCGCGGTCTGCGCAGCAGATAGACATCGGCGTCCCGGGCGTGAACGGCTATCGCTGCCTGCACGGCGGGAAGACTCCGACGGCGGTAGGAAATCAACCAACGCCAGAAGGCAAAGTTCTCGCGAGAGCGCCGTGCAGCTCGCCACGCACACCGCCACAGCGCGAAGTCCAGCACGATGACGGTGTCGGCAGCGTTAAGACGCACCTCCGGCGCGTCGTAGGGCCCGAGGTCACCGTCGAGAATCCAACGCTCGGCACTGATCAGATTGCGCTGCAAGGCTTTCCACTGACCCAGTGGCAGGGGTGCTAGATCGCGTGACCAGAAATGCTTGTCCAGCTCGATCACGGGCAACCCGGTCAGCACGCCGAGCCTGGCGGCTAACGCGGACTTGCCCGCGCCGCCGCGCCCCAGGACGACGACTCGATTCACCCGGTCAGCGCGGCAGGCCGAGCAGCCGCTCGGCGGCCAGCGTGAGCAGGATCTGCTCGGTGCCGCCGGCAATGGTCAGGCAGCGGGTGTTGAGGAAGTCGTGCACGATCTTGTCCTCGACGGCGCCCGCCCCGTCGGCCAGATCCATCCGAAGTTCGGCAAGCGCCTGCCGATAACGCACCCCGATGAGTTTCCGCACACTGGATTCCGACCCGGGATCCTGGCCGCCCACCGCGAGCTGGGCGATGCGCTGGTCGAGCAGCGAGCCGACTTGCGCGGTGATGATCAACCTCGCCAGCCGATCCTGTTGCGCGACATCGAGATTGAGCTCAGCCGCCGCCGCGAGCAGCTCTTCCATCGGGTTGCCCAGCGCGGTGCCCTGCGCCATCGCGACCCGCTCGTTGGCCAGCGTGGTGCGGGCCAGCCGCCAGCCGTCGTTCACCGTGCCGACCACCATCTCGTCGGGGACGAACACGCCGTCGAGAAAGACCTCGTTGAACAACGCGTGGCCGGTGATTTCGCGCAGCGGCCGGATCAGGATGCCCGGCGAGCTCATGTCGATCAGAAAGTAAGTGATGCCTTTGTGTTTCGGCGCCTCGGGATCGGTGCGGGCCAGGCACACACCAAACTGCGCGTCATGCGCCCTCGACGTCCACACCTTCTGTCCGGTGAGCTTCCAGCCGCCGTCGACGCGCACTGCTTTGGTACGCAACGACGCCAGGTCCGAGCCGGCTTCCGGCTCGGAAAACAGTTGGCACCATAAGATTTCGCCGCTCAGCGTCGCCGGCACGAATCGCTCTATTTGCTCGGGCGTGCCGTGTTCGAGGATGGTCGGCGCCGCCCACCAGCCGATCACCAGGTCGGGCCGCGGCACACCCGCCGACGCCATTTCCTGGTCGATCAGCAACTGCTCGGCCGGGCCGGCGCCACGGCCGTACGGTGCCGGCCAGTGCGGCGCCTGCAACCCGGCTTCGGCCAGCGCCGCCCGGCGCTTGTCGTCCGGCAGCGCGGCGACATCGGCGACCGCTGCAGCGATCTGGGGTCGCAGGTCGGCGACCTCACTCAGGTCGATGTTGAGGCGACGGCGCACGCCGGCCTGGGTCAGCTCGACCGTCCGGCGCAGCCAGCGCGCCGGCCCGCCGAGGAACTGCCCGATCCCATAGGCCCGACGCAGGTACAGGTGTGCGTCGTGTTCCCAGGTGATGCCGATGCCGCCGAGCACCTGGATGCAGTCCTTGACGTTGGCCTTCACCGCCTCGATGCCGATGCCCGCGGCGATGGCCGCGGCAATCGACAACTGGCGGTCGCTGTCGTCGCCGTCATCGCCAGCAGCGCGGGCGGCGTCGGCCGCGGCCACCGCCACCTGCTCGGCGCGGCAGAGCATCTCGGCGCACAGGTGCTTGATCGCCTGGAAGCTGCCGATCGGCTTGCCGAACTGCTCGCGCACCTTGGCGTAGGCGACGGCGGTGTCCAGCGCCCAGCGGGCGATTCCCGCCGCTTCGGCGGACAGCACGGTCGCGGCCAGGTTTTCCACCCGGTCCGCGCTAACGTCCAGGACCGTGGCCGGCGCCGAGGTCAGGACCACCCTAGCCAGCGGCCGGGAGAAGTCGGTGGCCTTCAGCGGCTCGACCGTCACAGTGCCGGCCGCGTCACTCGCGGCTGGGTCGACGAGCAGCCATTTTCCGCCGGCTGGCACGAGCAGCAGGCCGTCGGCGGTGTCTTCCGAGGCCCCCAGCACCCGGGGCACCGTTCCCGAGGCCCGCGAGGTGGCTGCATCGAACTCGACCTCGCCGTCAAGCGCCACCCCGGCGGTGCGTTCGCCCGACGCCAGTGCGGCGCGTAGCTGCGGATCGGCGATCACCAGCGTGGCCACGGCGGTGGTCGCGACCGGGCCGGGCACCAGCGCCTTGGCGGTCTCCTCGACCATGGCGCACAGATCCTCGATGCTGCCGCCGGCGCCGCCGCAGTCCTCGGGCACCGCGACACCGAACAAGCCGAGATCGGCCAGGCCGCCGAAAACAGGCTGCCAGGCTTTAGGCTCACCCTGTTCGATATCCCGGACCGCTGCCGTCGCGCCGGACGTTGACGCCCAATCACGCACCAACTCCCGCGCCGCGAACTGTTCGTCGGTGATGGTGGTTGGCACGATCGGCTCCTCGGTTCAGCGCTGATTGTCCGGTTCCTCCTCAGTTTCCTGCGGAAGCTGCATCGTCACCGGACTAGAACGTGTTCTAATAGTGCCAGCGATCGACCGTCAAGTCGAATGCCATCGCAGCAGGACATCAGGTTGTCCCGGCGGCACGGAGGTGAGAAATTCACGCTTGGCATGCGTATCGTTTCGAGCGAGGACGCAAGAAAAGGAGCTGTCCGTCAAATGTCCCCTTCCGTTACGGGGCCGGCGAACACCGACGCGGGCCAGGCCCCGAGCTCGTCCACTGCGCAACCTCGTGAGGTGATGAACGTGGCGGTATTGGCCGAGTCCGAGCTCGGATCCGAGGCACAACGCGAGCGGCGCAAACGCATCCTGGACGCGACGATGGCCATCGCCTCCAAGGGCGGCTACGAGGCAGTTCAGATGCGCGCGGTCGCCGACCGCGCGGACGTCGCGGTGGGCACCCTCTACCGGTATTTCCCCTCCAAGGTGCATCTGCTGGTCTCCGCGCTGGGCCGGGAATTCGAGCGGATCGACGCCAAGACCGACCGCTCCAGCCTGACCGGCGGAACGCCGCCTCAGCGGCTGAACTTGATGATCAGCAAACTCAATCGCGCGATGCAACGCAATCCGCTGCTCACCGAGGCCATGACCCGGGCCTACGTCTTCGCCGATGCCTCCGCGGCCGGTGAGGTCGATCAAGTGGAAAAGCTGATCGACTCGATGTTCGCCCGCGCGATGAGCGACGGCGAACCGACCGAAGAGCAGTACCACATCGCCCGGGTGATCTCGGATGTATGGACGAACAACCTGCTGGCCTGGCTCACCCGGCGAGCATCCGCCACCGATGTGAGCAAGCGACTAGAGCTTGCCGTTCGGCTGCTGATCGGCAACGGGGAGAATCCGCAGATCTGACCGCTGCGGTCAGGCCGGGGGCCCGGCAGTGCGTCCGCGGATCAGTTTGGTGTCCAGCATCTCGACTGTCGGGTGGATATTGCCTTCGTGCAAGAGTTCCCCGGCCCTGCGGCCTTTTTGCAGGCTGGGCTGGGCCATCGTGGTCAGACCGCGGCTGATCGCCTCGGGTATGCCGTCGAAGCCGGTGACCGTCATCTGGCCCGGCGCGTATTTGCCGCGTGCCCGCAGGTAATCCATCGCCGACAAGGCCAGCACGTCGGCGGTACACATCAGCGCGGTGATGCGCGGATTGGCCTCCAGCGCGACCTTGGCCGCATCGCCACCGGATGCCGGTGTGTGCTCGTAGCTTTCCACCACGGTCAACGACTCTGGGTCGACGCCGGCTGCAGCCATCGCGTCGCGGACACCGTGGATGCGTTCGCTCTGCACGTGAAACGTCGACGAGCGCAGCCGTTGGGAGTCGACCAGGCCCTGGCTGGAATTACTGCGGTCACGGCGCAGTCGCATCGTCAGCAGCCCGATCTCCCGATGACCCAAACCGAGCAGGTAATCGCCGAGCTTGCGCATCGCAGCGCGGTCGTCGATGCCCACCGCAGACGCCCCGGGCACTTCTTTGGGCTGGTCAACCACCACCAGCGGCAATCGCCGCTGCAGCGCGACCTGCAGGTAGGGATCGTCTCCGGCCGCCGAATAGACCACGAATCCGTCCACCCCTGCGGAGAGCACCGATGCCGTCCCGTCCGCCACACTGCGGCTCGGGCCGACGGCCACCAGCATCAGTCCCTGGCCGAGTTCTTCGCACGACTGAGCAAGTCCCGCAACGAAATCCAGCGCCGCCGGGTCGCTGAAGGAGTAGGTGAGCGGTTCGGTGATCATCAGGCCCACGGCCCCGGCCCTGCGGGTACGCAAAGATCGCGCGACCGGATCGGGCCCGGCATAGCCGATGCGCTTGGCTGTGGCGAGCACCCGTTCGCGCAGCGCGGGCGAGAGCTGATCGGGCCGGTTGTACGCATTCGAGATGGTGGTGCGCGACACTTTGAGCTCAGCCGCCAACGACGCCAGGGTCGCCCGCCGTCGCGGCGTGGGGCTCATGCCCAGTGAGGCTACCTGGCGTTACGCCTGGGCAGTGGGCCGCACGACGATTTCCCCGACGTCGACGCCGGGCGGCTGCTCGATGGCGAAGGCGATCGCGCGGGCCACGGCGGCCGGCGGCATCGCGATGACGTCGCGACGCTGTTCCAGCTCCGCCCTGGCCACCGGATCGGTCACCGATTCCGCGAAGTTCGTCGACGTCATCCCGGGCGAGACGATCGTGACCCGCAGGTTCTCGCCGGCCTCCTGACGAAGTCCCTCGGATACCGCGCGCACCGCCATCTTGGTGCCCGCATACACCGACTGTCCGGGGGTGACCCGGAATGCCGCCGTGGAGGCGACGTTGACGAAATGACCGAAGCCCTGGTGACGGAACACCGGAAGCGCCGCGGCGATGCCGAAGAGCACCCCTTTGAGGTTGACGTCGACCATCGCCTCCCAGTCATCGACGCGAAGCTGGTCGAACTGCGACACCGGCATGATGCCGGCGCTGCTGACCAGAACGTCGAGCTGGCCATAGGTGGCCGTGGCCAGCGAGACAAACTCCATCAGATCGCCGCGAGAACTGACGTTGATCGCCTTCGCGACTGCCTCGCCGCCGGCCGCCGAGATCCGCGCGGCCACCGCATCGAGCCTGTCGAGGTTACGCGCACCCAGTACCACGCTGGCACCGCGTTCGGCGAGCAGCGACGCTGTTGCCTCACCAATCCCACTGCTCGCACCCGTTATCGCCACTACCTTGCCGTCGATCGTCACGGGCCAGAAGCTACGCGCGCGGGGCCGTCTTAAGCTAGCGAGCGTGGCCACTATCGACCTCAACGCCGACCTGGGCGAGGGCTTCGGCGTCTGGCGGCTCGGCGACGACGACGCCATGCTCGGCATAGTTACCAGCGCCAACGTGGCCTGCGGTTTCCATGCGGGCGATCCGGCCGGCTTGTTACGGGTGTGCCGGCTGGCCGCCGAGCGCGGTGTGCGCATCGGCGCACAGGTCAGCTATCGGGATATGGCCGGGTTCGGCAGGCGGTTCATCGACGTCACTCCAGAGGATCTGTTGGCCGACGTCGTGTATCAGATCGGCGCGCTACACGGACTCGCCCAGGCCGCCGGCTCGACGGTGTCCTACGTCAAACCCCATGGCGCGCTGTACAACACGATCGTGACCAACCGCGACCAGGCCGCCGCCGTCGCACAGGCGGTGCAGACCGTCGACGCCGGCCTGCCGGTGCTCGGGCTGGCCGGTTCGGTGTTCTTCGAAGAAGCCCAAAGCCGCAACCTGCGCACCGTGCCGGAGGCGTTCGCCGATCGTGCGTACCAGGCGGATGGCCAGCTGGTGTCCCGCCGGGAACCCGACGCGGTGCTGCACGATCCGGCGGCCATCGCCGAACGGGTGGTGGCCATGGTGACCACCGGACACGTCACCGCGGTAGATGGCTCGGCGCTCGACGTGCACGTGAAATCGGTTTGTGTGCATGGTGATTCACCCGGTGCCGTGCAGATCGCGACGGCGGTTCGGGACCGGCTGAAGGCCGACCGGATCGAACTCAAGGCGTTCTGCTGATGCGGCTGCGACCCGGACGTCCGGACATCGGGCGGTATGCGCACCGGTTCACCGTCCCCGCCGCCGAATCCGGCGCGCCGCTGACTGTGACGTGGCTGGGTGTGTCGACGTTGCTACTCGACGACGGGTCCTCGACGCTGATGACCGACGGCTACTTCTCCCGGCCCAGCCTGGCGGAGGTGGCGCTGGGCAAGGTGTCACCGTCGCCGGCCCGGGTCGACGGATGCCTGGCGCGCCTGCAGGTGACACGGCTGGAGGCGGTCGTCCCGGTGCACACCCATATCGACCACGCGCTGGATTCCGCGCTGGTCGCCGATCGCACCGGCGCACGACTGGTCGGCGGCGAATCGGCGGCTAACGTCGGCCGCGGCTACGGTCTTGCCGCAGACCGCATTGTTGTGGCAGCATCCGGTGAGCCAATTCGGTTGGGCGCCTTCGACGTTACGTTGATCAAGTCGCGTCACAGTGATCCCGACCGGTTTCCCGGGGAGATCACCGCGCCGGTGACACCCCCGGTGCGGGCGTCGGCTTACCGGTGCGGCGAGTCCTGGTCGACGCTGGTGCATCATCGGCCGTCGAACCGGCGGCTGTTGATCCAGGGCAGCGCCGGCTTCGTGAAGGGCGCGCTGGCCGGTCACCGCGCTGATGTCGTCTACCTTGGCGTCGGCCAGCTTGGTTTACAGGCCGAGCCCTACTTCGTCGACTACTGGACGGAGACGGTACGGACCCTGGGCGCGCGCCGCGTGGTGCTGGTGCACTGGGACGACTTCTTCCGCCCGCTGTCAAAGCCGTTGCGGGCGTTGCCTTATGCTGGCGACGACTTGGATGTTTCACTGCGTATCCTCAGCAAGCTGGCCGATCAGGACGGTGTCGCGCTGGACATGCCGACGGTGTGGCGGCGCGAAGATCCGTGGGCGTGAATTTGGCGCTGCTTCTGGCTCTTTTGTCGCTGGCGGTGGTCCTCGCGTTCGCGGTGGCGCGTCCCCGCGGTTGGCCCGAGGCGTTCGCCGCCGTCCCCGCCGTCGTCGTGCTGGTGGCGGTCGGGGCGATCTCAATGCACGACGCGGCTGCCGAGGCGGCCCGACTGTCACGCGTCGTCGCTTTCCTGGGTGCGGTGCTGGTGCTGGCGAAAATGTGTGACGACGAAGGCTTGTTCGAGGCGGCCGGGGCGGCAATGGCACGGGCGCGCTTCGGTTCTCAGCGTCTGCTGCGCCAGGTATTCGTAATTGCCGCGACGATCACCGCGGTGCTGAGCCTGGATGCGACCGTTGTGCTGCTGACGCCGGTGGTGCTGACCACGGTGCGACGGCTGCGGGCGCCGGTGCGTCCGCACGCGTATGCGACCGCGCACCTGGCCAACGCCGCGTCGCTACTGCTACCGGTGTCGAACCTGACCAACCTGTTGGCATTTCACGTCCTCAACATGTCGTTCACCAAGTTCACTGCGGTGATGGCACTGCCGTGGCTGGCCGCGGTGGGCACCGTCTACCTCGTCTTCCGGGTGTTCTTCCGGCGAGATCTCAACGTGCAGCCCGATCCTCCCGAGAATGAGCCGGCACCGCAGATACCGGTGTTTGCGTTGGTGGTGGTGGCGCTGACGCTGGCCGGCTTCGTGATCGCGGAGGCGGTCGGGGTGGCACCGGCCTGGGCGGCGCTCGCCGGGGCGGCGGTGATGGCGGTGCGCAGCCTGGCCAGACGGCACACGACGGCGGTGGCGATCGTGCGATCGGTGAACATACCGTTTCTGGTGTTCGTGCTGGCGCTGGGCGTCGTGGTGCAGGCGGTCATGCAGAACGGGGTGGCCGATCGGATGGGTGCGCTGTTGCCGTCCGGTTCCGGGTTGCCCGCGTTGCTCGGCTTCGCGGTGGTGGCCGCGGTGCTGGCCAACATCGTCAACAACCTGCCTGCGACGCTGGTATTGGTCCCCCTGGTCGCGTCAAGCGGGCCGGCGGCGGTGCTGGCCGTGCTGATCGGCGTGAACATCGGCCCCAACCTGACCTACGTAGGGTCGCTGTCAAATCTCTTGTGGCGCAGCGTGCTACGTCGGTACGACGTTTCAGCCAGCGTCGGCGAGTACACCAGGCTCGGGGTGTGCACCGTGCCCACGGCGCTGGTGGCCGCGGTGCTGGCGCTGTGGGCGGGCGCGCGGCTCCTGGGCATCTAGACCTCAGTAGTATCAGCAGCCACTGGTGTCGCTGGGAGGAGGACCAGTCGCTTCTCCAATTTGAGACCGCATGCGATATCAACGGTCCGGTG
>DASQSQ010000152.1:0-5406 GCA_035642315.1 Mycobacterium sp. | reverse complement strand
CGGCGAGGTAACCCTTGGAGGCCCGTTGACCGCGGGCCGGCTTGCGCCGCGCCATTGTTCGCTGCCGACGGCCAGCTCTGTGCTGGCACGCTTGCCGTACTCCACAAGCGGCAGATCGTATTTCGGGTCGGTGGTTGTCGCCACGGCGCGCACACCCCAGTCGATGCCGATGGCGGGATCGCAGACCGGCAGGGCCGCGTCGTCACAGCTCACTACGAAGCTGGCGTACCAATGTCCGATACTGTCGCGGTAGACGCGCACACTGCTGGGCTCAGAGGGCAACTCCCGCGACCACACCACCGGAATGCACAGGCCGCCAGCCAGACACAAGCGCCCACCTTTCACGGCGAATCCCCGCCTGCTGTAGTTCAGGCTCGGCAAACTGCACTTGGCGGACTTGAACTTGCGGCGCCCCTTGCCACTGGCGCGCTTAGCACGAAAGTTGCGCAGCATCTGCTGCTGCGCTACCACCGAACCTTCACGCAGCCAATCATGCTCGCGCCGCCAACCGGTAAGTACATTGTCACGGACCCACTCACCGGACTCGTTAAGTCGCGCAACCGCTTGATTCCACACCCAGCGGCAGCGGTCCCACTCTCGCAGCAATGCCGCCAGCGCGACTGCGCCGGGGCGCAACCTGTATCGATAGCGAACGACGGCCACGCGGCGAACGCTACCGTCGCGGTACGACAACACCGCCCATTCCTCCCCGGCCATAAGGGCGAGGCTTCCTGGCGGTGAATCGGTGACGACCCGTCACGCCAAGCGTGTACTCACGGCAAAAAGATCGCCCGAGGATCTCGCCGCCAGTACACGTACGGCTTGTTAGCCGAGTCGACGCGCGAACGGCCCGACGAGGTCGATGAACCGGTCGAAGAACGCTGTCGGGTCGACTTCAACACCGATCAGCGCGTTGGGCTTTCGACCCCAGCGTCCCGACCAGTCGGTCACCGTCATGCCGCGGGTCAGTGAACCAGTGAGCTCGACGTCCACGGTCGCGTGCTGGGTGTCGATCAGCTGTGGGTTCAGCGCGACCGCCGCGGCCAACGGATCGTGCAGGTGCGCCAGATAACCGTGGCCGAGGGCGTGGTAGGACTCCATGTAAAAGCGCGTCGCGTCCTCGATCACTCGAATCAACGCGTTGGACGCCGACGACCGGGTGCCGCGTTCGTCATCGACGCTCATCACCGTGGTCGTCGAGTCCGCGGCGGCTGCCAGGCGGTTGAGTATGTCCGGTGTAATCGCGATCTGGCGGGTCAGGTTCAGGCCGCACAGGATCGGAAGACTTTGTGGCCCAGCAGCTTCCAATGTTTCAGGGGACCAGGCGGCGAACACCTCGGCCGCCGCCTCGGGGTCGACGGCGATGTTCCACTCCGCGACCGGATTGGTGTTGCCGCGGTAGTCGTAGGCGCCGCCCATGATCACCAACCGGCGCAACAGCGTCGGCAGCGCAGGTTCTTTGCGCAGCGCCAACGCCAGGTTGGTCAGCGGCCCGGTAGCCAGCCCGATCAGCTCGCCCGGATGCTCGTGCGCCGCCTTGACCCACGCCGTCGCGGCATCGTCGCCGGAGAGCTGCCGATCGCTCGGCGGCAATTCGGCGTACCCCAGGCCGCGCGGTCCGTGGACCGGGCTGTCGGCGAGTGCGGGGGAGTTCAACGGGTGATCTGCGCCTCTGGCCACTGGCACGCCGTCGATCCGGCACAGGTCAAGCAGGCCGAGGTTGTTCTCGCAGACTTGTTCCACCCCAACGTTTCCGCCGGTCGAGGCGATGCCGACCAGCTCGGCCTCCGGACTGGCCAGCAGATAAACCAGCGCGATCGCGTCGTCTACACCGGTGTCGACGTCGGCGAAAACTGGTGTGGCGGCCACTGCGCCAACGATACCGGTCCGAACTACCAGTGCACCCCGGGCACCAGACGCACGACCCGCTTGACCGGTCCGGGCACCCGCATACGGGCGACGGCGGCACGGGCCGGCCTCTTCGGCCGACGCGACGACTGTTGTTCCACAACAATTTTCGGCGCTTCCTCGCCGCGCGCCGCCGCTGAATCGGGATACCCGAGGTAGAGCTGATGCAGAATCCGTCGCGACAGCTTGGGGGTGAAGTAGTTGCCGGCCTCCGAGAGAGTGCCCAACGGGGTGTCGATACGCATCGGCTTGTCGATCAATCCGCGCACCACCATCGCCGCCGCGTGTTCGGCGCTGATCGGCGGTACCGGGTTGAGCCGGCGGGACGGCTTGATCATCGGTGTGGCCACCAACGGCATGTGGATGTTGGTGAACGTGATGTGGTCGGAAAGCGTTTCGGTGGCCACCACTTCGGAGAACGCATCGAGCGCGGCCTTGGTAGGCAGATACGAACTGTACTTGGGGCTGCGTGCCTGGACGCCGGCACTGGACACGTTGACGACATGGCCGAACTTGCGCTCACGCCAGTGCGGCAGCAACGCCAGCACCATCCGCACCGCGCCGAAGTAGTTGACCGCCATCACCCGCTCATAGTCATGCAGCCGGTCGGTCTGGTTGACCACCGATCGGCGGATCGACCGGCCGGCGTTGTTCACCAGGTAGTCGACGTGATCGAAGCGGCCCAAGATGTCCTTGACGGTGTGTTCCACCGACGCGGAGTCGGTCACATCGCAGGTAAAGGCATAAGCCTCGCCGCCGTTGGCGCGGATGTCGGTCACCAGGTCGTCGAGCGCCTCACCGTTACGCGCCAACGCGAATACTGTTGCGCCGCGTTCGGCGACCGCGATTGCGGCAGCCCGCCCGATGCCACTGGACGCGCCGGTGATGATGACGTGGCGTCCGACCAGTGCGCCGGCCGGATCATCGCGGCGGGCCCGGTTCGGGTCCAGATGCTCGGCCCAATACCGCCACAGCGCGGGCGCGTAACTGGCGAACTTGGGAACCTCGATGTCGGTGCCTTGCAACGCTTTCCGCGTTTCATCGGAGATGAAGGTGGGTATCAGGTCGACGACGTCGAGAACCTCGGCGGGAATGCCCAGTTGGGTGGCGGCCATGTTGCGCCACACCTTGGCTCGCCCGCGGACCTTCGTTACGGGCGCAGCAACCGACCGGGGCAGCGATCCGCGCAGCGGCGGTAGCCCGGCTGCTTTCGCGATTCCACGGTAAATGCCACGCAGACCAATGGTTTTCGGTGCAGTCAGGTGGAACGTCTGGCCGTCGCGTCCGTGCGCGTGCATGAGGGCGACCAGCGCGTCGACGACGTAGTCGACCGGCACGATGTTGGTGCGGCCGGTGTCGGGCAGCATGATCGGGGTGAACCGGGGCAAGACGGCGAGCTTGGCCAGCACGCCGAAGAAGTAATACGGTCCGTCGATCTTGTCCATCTCGCCGGTGCGCGAATCACCCACCACCACCGCCGGGCGGTAGATCCGATGACGCAAGCCGGTCGCTTCGCGCACCAGCAGCTCGGCCTCGAACTTGGTCTGGTGATACGGCGTCGGCAGCTGTTGACCGACGTCGAAGTCGGACTCGGTGTATTGGCCACGGAACTCGCCGGCCACCGCGATCGACGACACGTGATGCAGCGTCGCGTCTAACCGGCGCGCGAGCGCGATCACGGCGCGGGTGCCCTCGACATTGGCGACGCGCTGATCGGCTTCGGGGGCGGTGATGTCGTAGATCGCCGCGCAGTGCACCACGTGCTCGACGTTGCCTAGCTCGGCGACGGCGTCGTCGGTCAACCCGAGATCTGGCTCAGCCAGGTCGCCGACCAGCGGTTTTGCTCGTTCACCCCACTGCTTGGCCAGGTATTCGAACCGGCCCAACGATGGGCGGCGAACCATGACCCACACCTCGGCGTCCGGGTACTCGCCCAAAAGACGGGACACCACGCGGCGTCCAATAAACCCGGTACCGCCGGTAACGACATAGCGCATGTGACCCATGGTGCGCCCGGTATTGCCAACCGTCAACGCACTGTGACGCGATCGTCGCTACCGGGAAGCGACCGCCGTGTCGGCCTCGTCCGGGTCGTCCCACAGCAGCAGTTGACGAACCGCGGGGCGGGGGCCGTACGGCCGAAGCATTGAACTGGCCGGGCGCGGGCGCACCCGTTGCGGCCACCAGAACCAGCGGCCGAGCAGGGTGGCGATGGACGGCGTCATGAACGACCGCACGATCAGCGTGTCGAAGAGCAGGCCGAGGCCAATGGTGGTACCGATCTGGCCGAGCACTTGCAAACCGCTGAACACAAAGCCGCACATGGTAACCGCGAACACCAGACCGGCAGCGGTCACCACCGACCCGGAGCCGGCCATCGCGCGGATGATGCCGGTCTTGAGTCCCGCGTGGATTTCCTCTTTGAATCGGGAGATCAATAACAAGTTGTAGTCGGACCCGACCGCCAGCAGCAGGATGACGGCCAAAGCAAGGACAACCCAATACAACTGAATGCCGAGGAGGTACTGCCACACCAGCACGGAGAGCCCGAAAGAGGCGCCCAAAGACAGCGCCACGGTACCGACGATCACGATTGCGGCGATCAGGCTTCGGGTGATGAGCATCATGATCAACAGAATTAGGCTCAGCGAGGCGATGGTGACGATCAGCAGGTCGTAACTCTCCATGTCCGCGATGTCTTTGTAGGTCGACGCGGTGCCGCCGAGATAGAAGCTCGCGCCCGCCAGCGGCGTGTTCTTCACGGCCTCGTGCGCGGCCAGCTTGATCGGTTCGACGTGAGAAATCGCGGCCGGCTCTGCCGGGTCGCCTTCATGAGTGATGATCATGCGAGCCGCTTTGCCGTCGGGTGACATGAACAGCTTCAGGCCGCGTTTGAAGTCGGGGTTATCGAACACCTCGGGCGGTATGTAGAACAGGTCGTCGTTCTTGGCTTTGTCGAACGCCTGCCCCAGCGCCGCCGGATTGTCGTTGGCGAAGTTCGACTGGTTGGCGATTCCGGAGTTGGTGGCGAAGTTTTTCAGCACCAGTTCCTGGTTGATCTCCTGGCTGGCGATCTGGGGCGGGATCAACCCCACCAATTGCGGCTGGATCGCGTCCAGCTTGTCCAGGCTTGTGGTGAGATCTTCGAATTTCTCGGTGAGTGCGTCGATGCTGTCCAGTGCGTCGAAGGTGTTGCGGATGGCAAAGCACGCCGGGATGTCATAGCAATGCTTTTCCCAGTAGAGATAGCTGTGCAGCGGTCGGAAGAAGTCGTCGAAATTCGCGAGCTTGTCTCGCACTTCGGAAATGACCGCCAGGGCTTCGTGGAATTTCTGGGTCTCGTCGTGGGTGGCGGCGGCGAGCTGCTGTTGCAGGGCGTACTGCTGCTGCAAGATGCCGATGGTTTTGGTCAGCTCAGCGGATTGCCTCAACAAGTCCTGCGCGCGGTCCATCTGGTACTTGAGGTTCTGCACTTGCCCGATGCTCTGCTGGCTGATC
>DASQSQ010000151.1:0-3312 GCA_035642315.1 Mycobacterium sp. | reverse complement strand
ACGGTCCGGCTGAACGGGCCCTCGTTCGAGCGCTTACTGCTGTCATATCCGGCTCCTTCCGACATCGCGCACCGAGATGCGTCAGAGTCGCTTGGCTAATAGCTTTAGCTATAGATCTAGGTCAGCCCCGCCTCTCCGGCTTGAGTAGTCCGTACTCAATTGATCGAGCTCGGCCCGCCGGCGACCAGCGAATACCTGTCGGCACGCCCCGGCGCATGGGTCTGCTGTATGAACGGGTGACAGCGATTAGGCAGCCTGATCGGCTGCCGGGGTCATGATGATTTCGAACTCGGTGGGGGTCAATCGGCCGAGCGCAGCAGGCCTACGTCGGCGGTGGTAGGTGGCGCGATCCACACGCGATGCCGGCGGTGCAGCGAACTGATCCCGGTGCCGTCGGCGGTGCTGAACGCCGCGAACAGCACCACCGCACCCTTGGGCGGGTTCAGATACAGCCCGACGACATCGAACACCTTGTCCACCAACAGCGGATCGCCCGACAGCTGGAACATCGCGGTCCGGTGCGGCTTGAGCTCGAACGCCTGCCAGATCCGGCCAACCGTGGTGCGCGACAGGCAGTAGGCCATACGCTCGTCTCGTCTCGTCTCGTCTCGCCCCGCCGCGTCGAGACGGCGGCGGCGTGCTAGCGCGGCACCGCTCACACAAACGTGCGGCCGGCCGGGATCTGGGAGCCCAGACTCCCGTCTGGAGTGAAGGCTCCTGCAAGCTCGTTGCGCCCGGCAATACCGAGCTTCTCGTAGACGTGTTGCATGTGGTTCTGCACGGTGCGCAGCGAGAGGCAGAGATGATCTGCTATCTGCCGGTTGGTGTAGCCAGCGGCGGCCAGCCGCGAGACTTCGCGTTCGGCTCGGGTCAGTGATGCTCTGACCTCGGCCGCGTCGAGACTCGGCGTGTGCGCCTCCGAGCATAGGAGCTTCAACGAACCCACGCGCATCCCAGCGGCGGCCGCCTGTCGTGGACTCCCGCTGCGGCGCCACACCATACCCGCATCGGCCGCCGCCTCAGCGGCCAACAGGTAGGCACCCATCCGCTCGAACGCGACCGAGGCCAGCTCGAGACCCTCCGCGCTGCGCGCCACCAAGGCGCTTACGTGGGCCGCCCGCGCCTGGATCAGATCGCCCTCGATGACCGTGGCCAATCGCACCAGCTGAGCCTCGGCGTCGCCGGGATGGCCGAGCCGTGCCAACACGTGCAAGGCGGCGCTGGCACCGACGAAGTCCCCGATCTCCTCACCGAGTTGAGCGGCGTCACGCAGGTAGTGACAGGCCGTCGGCACGTCTCCGGCCGCGACCGCGGCCCACGCGCGGGCCTGCATCATGTCAACTGCCACGTAGTAGGTCGGCGGGAGGCGCAGCGCCTCGAACTCGCAGATCGCTGCCGCGGCCGCCTCGGGCTTTCGCGCCAAGGCCAGGGCCATGACCAGGTAGGGAAAGCTGTACGAAACCCGTTGCGGCCCGGCTTCGGTCCACAACTCCGCTGCTTCTCGCGCGTAGCGCGCGGCCCGCCCGACGTGGCCCCGCTCACCGACCGTCTTCGCCAAATGCCACGCGCAAAACGCCTGTGCCTCCGCATTGCCGTTGTGCACCGCCCGCTGGTAATGCGCCAGGGCAAGGGCTTCGCCCTCCTCGAATCGCCCGCCGTAGGCAAGCGCGTCATATCGGAAGACCAACTGCACCGCGGAATCCCACTCGAACCGTTGGCCGCGCTCGATGTGAGCTTGGTAGCCCTTGCTCGCGACGACGATCGCTTCCTCGATGCGGCCGAGGCGACCAAGGCTGAAGGCAGAGGTAAAGGCTGCCCACACGAGCGCTGCGCCGCCAGCACCCTGCACCAAAGGCTCGGCGGCGGCGGCGGCGACCCGGAACCCGTGCGTTGCCAGCAGCAGGCCTACCCGGCGCGCGGCAAGATCATCGCGACAGGACTTGTCGGTGACGCTGGCCTCCGCCTCCTCGGCGATGCGAATACCCTCATCGAACCCACCGAGTGAGAAGACGTGGTTGTCCAAGCGGCTCATCGCCACCTGCGCACGTTGTGAATCGTCGGCGGCCAGATCGACCAACGCGATCAGCTCACGGTCAACCTGTTGGCTGCGTCCCTGACGCCCGGCCAACTGCGCGGCGAGAAGCCGAGCGGGAAAGCCGCCACCCGACTCGATCGATGCGCGCGCGAATTGTTCGGCGAGCGGCAGGTCGTAGTGCGTGCGCGCCGTCGAGGCGGCTGCGAGCATCAGGTCCGGGCTTCCACCGCCGCCGACCAGCCGCCATGAGGCAACGCGAAGCGTGTCCTCCCTCCGTCGGGCTCCGTACGCCTCGACAACCTCAGCCAGCGAGCGGAGGATGACCCGCAGCCGGGCCGGAGGGAGTGCCGAGCGCAGTACATCACCGATGACCGGGTGCGCCAGGCGTGTTTCTAGCCGTCGTCCATTCAATCGACTCGACAGCAGCGCCTTGCGCTGCAGGCCCTCCGCAATGCCGTGCCCACCCATCGCGTTCAACTCGGCCGACCCGATCGGCTCGCCGACGGCGACGACCTCGAGGAAGTTCCGCTCCTCGATCGCGAGATCGGCCAACCGGGCATCCACCAGTTCGGTCAACCGCTGCGACGGCGACAGCACCCCCACGAGTCGCCACAAGCCGTTGACCTCACGGAGCTGACCGTTGGCGAGCGACCCGATCACCAACTCCCGCAGGTACAGGACGTTGCCGAGGCTCCGGTCTTCCAAACTCGCGATGGCGCCCCCGTCGACCGGGCCCTTCAAGACGGCCGGTATGAGCTCTTCGATCGCCTCGGCGCTGAGCCCGCCGAGGTCGATCCGATCGACGAGCCCGTCCTTCCACAACGCCATCACGGACTCGGGAGAGCGCTCCTCGGTTCGTACCGTCATCAACACGATGACAGTCCCGGTGGCGACCAGTTGGTGCAACAGAGTTGCGGACGCGTCGTCCAGCAGGTGAGCGTCGTCAACCACGAGGAACAAATGACCGTCACCGGCCTGCTCGAGCAACGATGTCGTGAATCGCCGCAACAGGCCCGCAAGGGATCCGATGCCAGAATCGTCGGGGGGTATCGGCGGCAGCAACGGAGCTAAGGCCCCAAACGGCATCGCGGCCGCAGATCGAGTTGCACAGACTCGCATGGTCGCCACGCCTTGCAGCTCGGCCATGAACGTCAGGCACTCGTCGGCGAGGCGAGACTTGCCAACGCCCGCGGCACCGCACAGGACAACACCTCGACGAGCCTTGACGAGGGTCGCTCGCAACTTCGCGATTTCACCGTCGCGGCCGACAAGCGGCC
>DASQSQ010000150.1:0-2629 GCA_035642315.1 Mycobacterium sp. | reverse complement strand
AGCGGCGGCAGGGGTTTGAGCCAGTTCGCCGAATTGTCGGTTAGCCCTATGTACTGCGGGCAGTAGGCAGCGATGGAAGCGCCGATGAAGTAGCTGGATTGTTTCAGCGAGAGATCGGTGTCCTTCATCAGCCTCATCGCCAGAACGCTTGATTTTTCGTTTTTATCGAATCCGGCGCACACCGTATGGGCCATCGCAATCGCGGTGTCGCGGTCAGCAATGACGATCCCGTTCTTCGCAAGAGCCGCAACGAACGCATCATCGGTCGGATCTGCTGATGCTGGCGCCGCGGAAAGCAGCGCGGCGGCGGACAGCAGGACCGCGCAGACTGTCGACCACTTCCTAGGACCGACATTCATATGGGTCATGGCCTCCTCTCTGTGCGGGCCGATTGGTTTCGAGTCAAAGAACGACTTAAATAAACGCTAGCCGAAATCGAGACGTTCTTCTTTGCAGCTAGTGGTGTGTCTCGTCATTGGTTGACCGCTTGGAGCGCGACGCGTCCGCGGGCGACCTTGGCGAGGATGTCGTCGGCGGTGGCGGTCCATACGAATGGTTTGGGGTCGTTGTTGTGCGCGGCGAGGTAGTCCTCGATCTTGGCGATGAGGTCGGGTACGGAGTGGAACGCGCCGCGGCGCAGCGCCTTGTCGGTCAGTTCCCGAAACCAGCGTTCGACTAGGTTGAGCCACGACGAGGAGGTCGGGGTGAAATGCAGTTGGAATCGGGGATGTTTGCCGAGCCAGGCCCGCACGCTTTCGTGCTTGTGGGTGGCGTAGTTGTCGCAGATCAGGTGCACCGCAAGTTCTTCGGGGACCTCGTGGTCGATCCTGCGCAGGAACTTCAGAAACTCGGTATGGCGGTGCCGGGGAAGGCATTGCCCGATAACTTTGCCGGTCAGCACGTCCAACGCCGCGAACAACGTGGCGGTGCCGTTGCGCTTGTAATCGTGGGTCATCGTCTGCGCCCGCCCCGGCTTCATGGGCAGCGACGGCTGGGTCCGGTCCAGCGCCTGCACCGAGGACTTCTCGTCCATGCACAGCACGATCGCCTTATCGGGAGGACTGAGGTACAGACCGACCACGTCGATCAGTTTCTCCTCGAACTTCGGGTCGTTGGACAGCTTGAATGTCTCGACCAGGTGCGGTTTCAAACCGCGCGCGGCCCACACCCGCTGCACGGTCGCCGGCGACACCCCCGCCTTCGCCGCCATCGTCCGGCACGACCAGTGGGTCTGGCCGTCCGGTGTGGAATGCCTTGTCAGGTGCACGATCTCGTCGATCTTGTCCTGCGGGATCGTGGACTTGCGGCCACGCCCGGCCCGGACCTTGCCCAACTTCGCCAAGCCCTCCTCGGCGAACCGGGCCCGCCACGCCCGAACCGTCGCCGGCTTCACCCCTACCTGCGCGGCGATCCTCATGTTCGCCACGCCATCGGCCGCCAGCAACAGCGCCTTGGCCCGCTGAACCTGCCGATGCGGCGCGGTCTGCGACCGCGACAAGGCCTGCAACGCTTCTCGTTGACCGTCCGACATGACCAAAGCAGCCGCTGGTGTCATCACCCACGAAGTCTATCGCAGAACAAGCCTATTATTTTGGAGACACACCACTAGAACGCGCTTAGCCCCGCGGCAATCGGCTATTGCGCCTCGCTCACCGACGACATGTAAAAGTCCGGTATCCGCAGCGACGGCATCGCCGTCCGGGTGGCCCAATCCGACCATTCCCGGGGCAGGGTCTTCTCGCTGACGCCGGCCTGGGTGGCGCGTCGCAGCAGGTCCAGCGGGCTCTCGTTGAACCGGAAGTTGTTGACCGCCGCGGTGACCTCGCCGTCTTCGATGAGGTAGACGCCGTCGCGAGTCAGCCCGGTGAGCAGCAGCGTGGTGGGGTCGACCTCGCGGATGTACCACAGCGTGGTCAGCAGCAGGCCGCGTTCGGTGGCCGCGATCATGTCGGCGAGATCGGCCGAGTCGCCGGTCATCACCAGGTTATCGGCGGCGACGGCGACCGTGGCGTCGAATCTGGCGGCGGTGGCCCGCGGATAGGCCAGCGCGTTGATCACCCCGTCGCGGATCCAGTCGACCTGGCTGATTTCCATCCCGTTGTCGAACACCGACACCGTCTCCGAGGAATTGTTCACCGCGACGAACGGCGTGCACGCGAGGCCCGGGGCCATCGGATCGGTGAACAGCGTCAACGGCAACTCGGTGAGCCGCTCTCCCACCCGGGTCCCACCGCCGGGTGCGGAGAATGCCGTGCGGCCCTCCTGCGCACCCCGGCCGGCCATCGACCATGCCAGGTAAATCATCATGTCGGCCACCGTGGACGGCGGCATGATCGTCTCGTATCGCCCGGCGGGCAGTTCGACGCTGCGCTGTGCCCAGCCCAGTCTTGTCGACAGCTGCTCGAGCAGCAGATCGGTTGGCACGTCGACGAAATCGGGCGTGCCGATACCCGCCCAGGCACTCGCCTCGCCACGTTTTCCGTTGATCTCCACCGCGCCGGCGGGCTGGGTATAGCGCCGGCGCAGCCCGGTCGACGACGCCAGAAACGTCGTCGAAACACTTTGGTGCGCAAAGCCGTACAACCGATCAGTGCCACGGAACCCTCGGCTCAAGGAGTCGGCGACGCCG
>DASQSQ010000149.1:0-8004 GCA_035642315.1 Mycobacterium sp. | reverse complement strand
TTGACTTCCCACCCGGCCAGCACACGGTCGTACAGCCACCCCCCGACAGAGCACACCACGTCGGCAGGACTGGCGGCGACGACGTCGAGGCGATACTTGACCGCGTCGCCGTCGCGGTGCGGTGCAGGTGGCCGCGACTTCCCGAACTCCACCTCGAAGGTCCTCATCGCATCCCATCAGCAGATCCACGTGCCGACCCAGCGTGACACTTTTACGTCAATCTGTAAAGGTTCGATCGCCCCAGGTGCTGCGCCGTGCCTCCAATTCGGCGAGAACTTCGTCGGTGTGCTCGCCCAGCCGTGGGGCGGTCGACCGAGGCGCCCAGGGCGTGCCGTGGAAGTCCGCCGGTGTTGCGACCATCGGGACTTCTCCGGCCTTGTCCGGCACGTCGACCATGCCGCCCGCGGCGTGAAACTGCTCGTCGGCGACGACATCCTCGACGGTGTTGACCGGTGACCAGAAGAAGTCCGGTTCGCCTCCGAAGATCTCCGCCCACTCGTCAAGGGGTTTGGTGGCAAAGATCTGGTCCAGCTCGGCGATCAGCTCGACGGCGTTCACGGCTCGGGCGCGGGCATCGGCGAACCGCGGATCGTCCAACCACTCCGCCTTGCCTACGGCCCGGCACAGCGGGGGCCAATGCCGATCGACTTCCAGGCCCACGATCCAGAACCTCCGGCCGTCGCCGGCGGCGTAGTTGTTCATGCACGGGTTGCCCATCGTCTCGCGTTGTCCGACCGCGATCGGCTGACCCGTCATCAGGTAGGTGTTCAGGTCGAAGCTCACGGTGTAGGCGCCCTGCCGATACAGCGAGGTGCTCACCAGCTGCCCGGAGCCGGTTCGGTCGCGGGCCACCAACGCCGCGCAGATGGCCGCCGCCAGCGTCATGCCGGCCGAATGGTCGCCCATACCGCCGCGCTGGAAGGGCGGCGTGTCACCGGGCCGGGTCAGCAGATGAGCCAACCCGGCGCGGGCCCAGAACGCCGCGATGTCGTAGGCCGCCCGATCGGCGTCGGGCCCGGTCTCGCCGTAGCCGGTGATCAGCCCGTAGACGAGGCGGGGGTTATCGGGAGCGACGGACGCGAAGTCCAGTCCGAGACGCCGCAACGCCCCGGGCCGGACGTTTGTCACGAATACCTCAGCACCGCTGATCAATTCGAGAGCAGTGCCGCGGCCGGTGTCGGTCGTCAGGTCGAGGACGATGCTGCGCTTGGAGCGGTTGTCCATTTCGAACGGTGGGCTGACGTCGATATCGAGCCCCAGCATTCGGCCGAACAGCCGCGCGGGGTCGCCGCTCGGCGGCTCGATCTTGACGACGTCGGCACCCCACTCGGCGAGGATGCCGCCCGTTGCGGGCCCGGCAACCCAAACCCCGAGCTCGACGACCTTGATGCCTTCCAATGGTCCGGCCATGCCCGGCATCCTGCCACCCACACCGTGCGACGCAGTGCCCGATACTCTGATCACCAGCATCAGCACGTCGCAGTGGGAGGGCTTGTGAGCCTCGTCGCCGGTCGCGGGCCGCTCAGCAGTAACCCCGCCGGATGGTTTTCGCCGGCACTGCCGTCCGACGCCGTCTACGTCGAACCCCATCCCCGACGCGTCCAGGCTGTCCGGGGCGGGCGCACGGTGATCGACACCGAGCGGGCGCTGTTGGTGCACCGGCGAAATCACCCGCTCAGCTATGCATTTCGTGCCGACGAGGTACACGGCCTGCCCAGCGAGCCCGTCGCGGAGGCGCCCGGATTCGTCCACGTGCCATGGGACGCGGTCGACACCTGGCTCGAAGAGGGCCGCCCGCTCGTGCACTACCCGCCCAACCCGTACCACCGGGTCGACTGCCGGCCCACCAAACGGCGGCTGCGGGTCAACGTCGGCGGCACCACGCTGGTAGACACCGACGACACCGTGATCGTGTTCGAGACGGCGCTGGAGCCTCGCTTATATGTCGACCCGTCGCATGTGCGCACCGACCTGCTGCGGCAAACGAACAGCTCGACGTATTGCAATTACAAAGGGGTCGCAACGTATTGGTCGGCGGTGATCGGCGATGCGCAAGTCGAGGACCTGGCCTGGAGCTATCAGGACCCGCCACCAGAAAGCTTGCCCATCAAGGGATTCCTCAGTTTCGACGACACCCACGCCGAGATATCCGCCGAACTGCCGCGTCAGGATCTCGGCGGCGAATAGTTCGGGCGCCCCAGCCCCAGCTCGTGCTGCGCGATCATGTTGCGGAACACCTCGAGGGTGCCGCCGTAGATACCGGTCGGTGGGGCCAGCCGGAAAATGTATTCGGCGCCGCCATTATCGGCGGCTCCGTTGGTATCGATCGGCAGCGCCGACGCGGTGCCCAGCACGTCCATCAGGTCCGGCGCGACGTCACGCATGGTCTGCGCATTCGCCACGCGCCCGAACGTTCCCGGGGTGCTCAAGGCCGCCTCGGTGCGGGCAATGCTGCGGCCCAGCCGATAGGCCACCGACTTGTCGTCGATCAAGCGGTGACCGGCAGCGTCGGGTTGTGCTACCAGAGCCGCGATTTCGTCGATCGCCTCGGCCATCAGCGTGAGATGCTCGCTCATCACCGCGATTGTCCGCAAGCCGCCCGCATCGCGTTCAACGGTTCCGTGTTCGACATCGAGCGCTCCGCGCAGCACCGCCCAGCCTCCGTCGACCTCTCCGATTCGGTATTTGTCATCAACCCGCACGTCGCTGTAATAGACGATGTTGGTCCGGTCGCCGTCGATGGTGCGGATGGGTTGGATCTCGATCCCCGGCGAATCCAGCGGCACCAGGAACATGGTCAGGTTCTTGTGTTTCGGCGCATCGGGATCGGTGTTCGTAAGCAGGAAAACATATTTGGCGTTGTGCGCATTGGACGTAAACATCTTCGAGCCGTTGATGACCCAGCCTCCACCGTCGCGAACCGCGCGGGTCTTACAAGTCGCGACGTCGGAGCCGCCCTCGGGTTCGGTGTAACCCAGGCACAGCCGGATGTGGCCGGACAGCACGCCGGGCACGACCTCGTCGGCAAGTTCGGCGGATCCGAACTGCCGCACCGTCCGCGCCACCATCGCGGTCGTGCCCCAGTGAAACCACGGCGTGTGCGCGCGGCCGATCTCCAGGTCCCAAATCCGTCGGCGCAGTGCGCTGAAGCCACCCTCGGATTCGTCTTTCCAGTCGGCGGCCAAATAGCCCTCGGCAGCCAGCGCCAGGTGCACGCCCTCGTCGAAGTTCTCTCCGGTCTGCCGGTCGCGTCGGCGCACTTCGTCGGTGACGTGCACAGCCAGGAACGCCCGCAGCCGATCGCGGAATTCCGTGTCCTCCGTGGACAGTTCGACGCTCGCGAAGTCCATGAGTGCTACAGCCGCGCCTCGGTTTTGATTGCGGTGTCGGTCGTGCGCAGCGGGCGAATCAGCGCTTCCTGCGCGAACGAGGCGACCAGTTCGCCCTCTTCGGTGTGCACTGCGCCGCGGACATAGGACATGCCCGCGCCGACCTGGGTGCTCTCGTGGGTGTACAACAACCAGCCCGACCACGACACCGGCTCGTGAAAGCCGACCGTCACCGTCATCGGCGCCGTGGACACGGTCAGGTGCGACTGGCTGGTGCCGATGCCTTCATGCGCGCGCATCGTGGTGGAGATGCCCAGATGACCGGTGAAGTAGGCGATCAGCGCCTTGGCTAAATCGTCACGGGTCGGGATCGGGTCGTAGTGCAGCCAGGCGTACAGCTCCGGCGGTCCGACTTCGTCGGGGCTGTTGACGTCAACCACGTCGACCAGCCGCAGTTCCCGCCCGGCCATCGGCATCGCCCCGTCGTTTGCGTCGGCGGGTGCGGCTACCTCGGGACGAGGCAGGTGGTGGCGGATGACGTCGCCCGACGGCACGTCGGCGAGCGCAGTCACGGTGATGCAGCGGCGGTCGTTCTGCTTGACAAAGACCACGGCGGTCGCGGTGGAGCGGCCTTCGTGAACCACGTCGATGTCGAATTCGACTGGCGGCCCGACCATTACGGCGCGAGAGAACACTGCGTGCGCCGAGCGGACCGACTTGTCCGGAAACCGTTTGGCGACCGCGACGATCACCTGTGCCAGCACCTGGGTGCCCTCGACCACCTGCCGCTCGTCGGCGCCGGCGATGCCGGTTTCGGCGCTGAACCGGTCAGGCCCGTCCGGCTGCGCGTCGAACAACTCGAGGAGGCCGGCGACCGACCAGTGCGTCTGCTCAGATTCCGTTGTCACCTAGCGAGAATGACATTCTCGCTAAAACTTGTAAAGCCTTACGCTCCTCAGGAAGCGTCGATCACCAGGGTCTTGAACCGGTCGATGACCTCCAGGGCGTGCGCCAGACTGTCACCCGGCAGCCCCACTTGCAGCCAGTTCACGCCCAGCTTGGCCAGCCGTTCCAGGCCGGCCAGATACGCGTCGGCGTTGAAGTTGTCGTCGGCCGGGCTGCCGCCTTCCAAGTTGCCGAAGACGATGTCGATCTGCGAAGCGTCCCGGCCCGCCTTGTCGAGTCGGCGGCGCAGATCGTCGATGCCGTCGGCGAGGGCTTCCACGGAATCCATCGACGCCGTGCGCGCGGTCTGGGCCAGCGCGGGGGGCGCCGCAAAGGGACACCATCCGTCGCCTTTCTCGGCGACCCGGCGGCGGGCCGCCCCGGTGTTGCCGCCGATCCAGATCGGCGGATGGGGGTCACTCACCGGTCGCGGGTGCGCGGTGATTCCGCGCGCGCTGAAGTGTTTGCCCTCGAACGTGATGTCGTCGGCAGTCCAGATCGCCCGAATCACTTCGAGCGCCTCGTCGAACAGCTCGGCCCGCTCCTCGAAGTCCACACCGAGCGCGGCGAACTCACGCTTGAGATAGCCGACGCCGACGGCGAGGGTGAACCTGCCGCCAGAGAGTAGGTCCAGTGTTGCGCCAGACTTGGCTACTACGAACGGGTTTCGGTACGGAAGCACGACGATGTTCGGGATCAGCCGCAGTGTGGTGGTGCCCGCCGCGGCGTATCCCATCGCGACGAATGGGTCCAGCGCGTCGTGTCCACCGGCCTCGAGCCAACGTTGCGTAGGCGCGGGGTGATCGGTGAAACCGAAGCCGTGAATACCCGCGGCTTCGGCGGCCGCGGCGACCGTGGCGATGCCGTCGCCGCTGATCAGTTCCGGGTTGTAGGGGTGGCTGTGCATCGGGTGCGTGATGGTGAAATGCATCTGCCACTTTCCTTAGCTGAGCGCCGACGATGTCCCTGCAAAATACCGCGTGACATTTATACGATAATCTGTAAAGCCAGCCGGGCGACCGGCTGGTCTGTTTTACCGCCGCAAAGGAGCGACGCAGTTGGGCATTGTGACCACGAGCTCAGAAACGGCCTTCGCTCGCGCGCCGGAGGTCATCTATGACTTCGTCACGAACCCGACGAACTGGACGAAGACCTATCCGGGCAGCGCGCACATCGCCAACCTGCCCGACGAACTGCCACTGAAGGTCGGCGACACCTGGCAAGAGTCCGGCGCCGACGGCGACCGAATTTTCACCTGGCATCTGGCGATCGCGATGCGGCCGAAGCTGTGGATGTTCAATTCCGTTGGGCCGCTTGGTCATGACCGTGACGGCAACGGTGGCATGGAGGGCCGGATCACGGTCCAATACCAGTTCACCAGGCCGGGTGAGGAGATCACGCTGTTCACCCGCACGATGACGATCGAGGCCTACAAACACGCTCCGCTGCCCGACGCCTTGTTCCAGCAAGTCAACCCCGCCAAGATCGACGCCTACCATGCGGCGATCGCACGAGAATTGGATGCACTCGATGACGGCGACCGTTGAGGGCCTGACACCGCTGGCCACCGGCTTCTGCTTCGGCGAGGGCCCACGCTGGTTCGAGGGGATGCTGTGGTTCTCCGACATGCTGGGCGAGGCCGTGCACACCGTCGACCCGGACGGCTCGCTGACCACGTTGCCGCTGCCGGGGCAGGCTCCGTCGGGCCTGGGATTCCGGCCGGACGGCTCACTGCTGATCGTGTCGACCGAAAACCGGCAGCTGCTGCGCTACGACGGTGAAACCGTCACCACGATCGCCGACCTGAGCGCTGTCGCGCCGGCGAACCTCGGCGACATGGTTGTCGACCACCTCGGCCGCGCCTACATCGGGTCGCAGGCCTTCCACGACGGCGTGCTCGTGCGCGTCGATCCCGACAACAGCGTGAGCGTGGTCGCGCAAGATCTGGACTTCCCCAACGGAATGGCGATCACCGCCGATCACAAAACCCTGATCGTCGCCGAGTCGATCGGCCGGAGACTGAGCGCGTTCAGCATCGGCGACGGCGGCGAGTTGTCCGACCGACGAGTCTTCGCCGACGGCCTGGACGGCCCACCCGACGGCATCAGTCTCGACGCCGACGGCGGCGTGTGGACATCGATGACGCTGGCGCACCAGTTCGAGCGCATCGAAGCCGTCGGTGGCGGCAAAGGACGAGTGACCCACCGCATTGACATCGGCGACCGCGTCGCGATCGCCTGCATGCTGGGCGGCTCCGCACGCCGCACGTTGTTCATGCTGTCGAGCACCGACGCCTATCCCAAACGGCTGATCGGTACCCGGCTTTCCCGGCTCGACACGGTGATCGTGGATACTCCCGGCGCCGGCCTGCCCTGAAAGGTGAACGATGACCGATTCCTACTACGAGTTGCTCGCAGATACTTCAGACGCCGACCCGCTGGGCGAAAAGTTCGGTGCCACAGACCTCGTCAGAAGCACGTGGACGGCCGCGATCCAGCATGCCGCACCGGTGTCGGCGCTGTTGGTCCGCGCGCTGGAACGCTGCGCTGCCCGCGACGACACCCGGCTCAGCCGAGTCGCCATCGACTTGTTGGGACCGGTGCCGGCCGACGGCGACATGTGGGTTCGCTCGAAGGTCGAACGCCCCGGTAAGCAGATCGAGCTGATCAGCGCCGAGACGCTCGCGCTTGGCCCCGACGGTCAGCCTCGCCCGACCGCGCGGGCCACCGGATGGCGGCTGCAGCAGCTGGACACCGCCGAGCTGGTGCACGCCCCCGCGCCGCTGCCTCGTCCGCTCAGCGAGGCCCGCAGCCGCGACCTGGCCAAAGACTGGGACCGCAACTACGTGCACAGCCTGGACTGGCGCTGGCTGACCAAACCGCTCAACGACGGTCCGGGAGAGTCCTGGATCAAGCCGACGGCGAACCTGGTCAACGGCGAGGTGATGACGCCGTTGGAGCGGCTGTTCGCGGTCGCCGACTGCGCCAACGGGATCGGCTCGAAACTCGACATCACCAAGTGGACGTTCCTGAACAACGACCTCGTCGTCCACGTGCACCGGGTGCCCGACGGTGACTGGACCGGCATCCGCGCCGAAACCAACTACGGCCCGGACGGCATCGGCACGACGGTGGGCACCCTGTTCGACGAGACCGGCGCCGTCGGCAGCATTCAGCAGTCGGTGTTGGTGCGCCGACGGCCCTAGCCGTTACACCGAAATCGACTTCGCCGGAACCGGTGCAATGACGTCGACGACACGCAGGTGCATCCGGGGCGCGTCGAGCAGCGTGGCGATCAGGCATCCGATGTCGCCGGGTGCAACGACCCCGCTGCCGCTCGACCGGACGATCGACACCCGTACGCCGGTGCCGACGAATTCCGCGTCCAAGCCGGCCACCCACGCCTGAAGCCTCCGGTCAGCGGTCGGCGTCGACGCACCGAGCAGGCCCGGACTGATCAGCACCACGTCGCCGCGTCCGCGGTCGATCATCGGCGGAATGACTTGCTCCGTAAGGTGTTGCGCGCCAACCCACGAGCCATCAGCCACACCTGCACTACTGACCAACACGTCGACTGACCCGATCAGGTAGTCGGCGGACTCGACGAACCGATCGATGGAGGGCAGATCGGCAAGGTCCAGGTGCGCGGCGAACGCCGCCGCGCCATCGGATCGCAGTTGGGCGGCGAACCGCTCGCAGATGTCAAGCCGGCGGGTTCCCATCAACACCAA
>DASQSQ010000148.1:0-15637 GCA_035642315.1 Mycobacterium sp. | reverse complement strand
GCTCGACGTGCCGGGACGCAGCGGTAAGCCCCTTAGCGTCGAAGACCGGATCGCGGCCTTCCAGCGGACTGCCGAGTCGCTTCCCGGCGACGAGTCCGACCGCCTCGTAGACGTCGTCATGAACCTCGAGAATCACGTCGTGTCCGACATCGCTGAGATCGTCCTGCCGCGCCCGGCGTGACCATGGGAACTTCCGCGCAGGCGCCCAGTCCCTCGCCAGCGAGCATTGCGCTCGACCCGGCCTGGAAGCTAACGCCTTAGCGTGACTGCGCTGACAACTTTCGCGATCCGCGGACGATGTCGTGCGGGCCGCCGTCACGCGCAAGCGGCGATCCGGGCCTGCGCCAAGGTTTTTGGGACGGGCTTGATGCTCGGCATGACCGGCGACACCTTGGTAGGGCGTGCCGGTGGTGGCGCGGTAGACGGTGTCTTGTCGCCCCTAGAGCTCTCGCCGTCCCGTGCGAACGACGTGAGCCGTTCCTTTCACTGCATGTGGGACGTGCCATTGTCGACGCGCGCGCGGTCGGACCGGACTCGTGCCAGTCGCTCGCGCACCGGACGTAGGCAGCCGATAGGCGGGGTAGTAAACTCTGGTGTTGACAGTTCGCGGGTCAGCTGTTTAGGCATAGCGTCATTCCGCTCAGCGGGCCCTCGACGTGGATCGAGAGCACAACGGCGGACGCATAATTCGGAACGGAGGTCCTTGTTGTGTGGGTTCGAGACAAGTTGTTCATCGCCAACCGATGGGTTGAACCGAAGGGGACGCGCAAGCTGGATGTCATCTCGCCGGTGACCGAAAAAGTAATTGGCCGCACGCCGCACGCTGAGTTCGCCGACGTCGACCGCGCGGTGGAAGCGGCGCAGCAGGCATTCCGGCACGGCCCATGGCCCCGGATGAGCTTGGACGACCGCGCAGAGGTGCTGCGCCGCGTCGGCAAGGAGTTCGCGGCACGTGCGCCTGTGGCGGTCGAACAGCAGATCGACGAAATGGGCGGTACCCGTCGGTACGTGGAGACTGTGACATTGTCGGTTCCCGCGGTGATCGAGCGGATGATCGACGACGCCGCCATGGTCCCCTTCCGCGAAGTCCGGGCCGGATCGGTCAGTGACGTTCTGGTGCTGCGTGACCCGATCGGCGTTGCCGCGGGCATTTTGCCCTGGAACGCTCCCGTCATGATGGCGGCCGAGAAGCTCTTCCCCGCGCTGCTGATGGGGTGCCCGATGGTGCTCAAGCCGGCGCCCGAGTCGCCGCTGAGCATTTATGCGCTCGCTGACGCGATCGACGCGGCCGGCCTGCCCGACGGCACTGTCTCGGTCCTGCCGGGCGGAGTGGACATCGGTGAGTACCTGGTGGCCCATCCCGGAGTCCAGAAGGTGACCTTCACCGGTAGCTCGGTGGCCGGCGCGGCCATCGCCGCGGTGTGTGGCCAGCAGCTCAAGTCGGTGACCCTCGAGCTCGGCGGCAAGTCGGCCGCCGTGATCCTGGATGACGATTTCCACAGCTACGTGCCCACGATCGTGCAGAACGCGTTGCGGAATTCCGGACAGGTGTGCGTCTCGCCGAACCGCGTCCTCGTCGCTGATGGACAGCACGACGCCTTCGTCGTGGCGTTGGTCGAGCACCTTGGTTCACTCAAGGTCGGTGACCCGCACGAGCCGGAGACCGATTTCGGACCGGTCGTGTCGCAGCGGCAGCGCGAGAAGGTGGAAGGGTTCATCGATCGAGCCAGGGCCGCAGGTGCTCATGTCGCGTTCGGCGGCGGTTGTCCGGCCGGGTTCGATCACGGTTGGTATGTCGAGCCCACCGTCCTCGTCGATGTCGACAACTCGATGGAGGTGGCGCAGGAAGAGATCTTCGGGCCGGTCATCTCGGTGATTCGCTACCGTGACGAGGCCGACGCCATCGCGATCGCCAACGACTCTGCGTACGGCCTCGGTGGAACGGTGTTCGCGGCGGACCCCGCCCATGCTGTCGCCGTCGCCCTGCAGATAGACACGGGAACATGCCAGATCAACGACGCGCCCGGAGCCGGTGGCGGCGGCCCGTTCGGCGGCCGCAAGAAGTCCGGTCTCGGCGCCGAGCGCAGCCGTGAGGGCAACGAGCAGTTCCTGGAGATCAAGTCCGTCGTGCTTCCCCGCGGCTACACCTACGACCAACTCGTCGGAGCCGAAGGAGCTACCGGTGAGTGATCGGCTTGCGGGTGAGGTCGCGATCATCACCGGCTCCACCCATGGAATCGGGCGGGCCACCGCGCTGCGGTTCGCCAGTGAGGGCGCGTCGGTCGTCGTCACCGGGCGTGATGCGCGCGCCGGCGCGGAAGTCCTGCAGCGCTTGGACGAAGTTGGCGGCAAGGGAACGTTTGTCGCTGCTGATCTCGCCGATCCGTCCGTCGGGGAGCGCGTGTTGGAGGCTGCGGAAAGTCTCGGCGTCCCGACGATCCTGGTGAACAATGCTGCGAGCAGCGACCTCGTCCGCAACGGCGTCGACCGCGCACTAAGTGAGATGGAAGACGAGAACTGGGAATGCATTCTCAACGTCAATCTGACCGGGACCGTTCGGATCACGCGTGCGGTTTTGCGCCGGATGGCCGCAGCAGGGCACGGCGCCATCATCAACATTTCCTCGCGCGCGGCCGTCTCCGGCGTCCCGGGAATCGACGGGTACACCGCGGTGAAGGGGGCGCTGGAGTCGCTGACGCGGTCGATCGCCGTCGAGTACGCCGAATACGGTGTCCGGTGCAACGCGGTACAGGTCGCTTTCGTGCAGGTCGTGGACGAGCGTGAAGGCCGGGCTGGTATCGACGCGAAAAAGGACGACAGACTCAACCGCCTGCTCCTGACACGGCCGGGTCGGCCCGATGACGTCGCCAACGCAGTCGTCTTTCTGGCATCGGCCGAGGCAGAGTTCGTAACCGGAGTTGTTGTGCCGGTCGATGGCGGAGCCTCGGCTGTATCAGGTTTTCCGTGGCTGTCGGCCAAGCCGGCATTCGGCGACTCGAGCGGGTCCGCCGACGCCCCTGTGTGGTCCTAACCGAGGCCGCGCGGGGACTGCTCGTGCGTTTGCAGCGGTCACGCGCGGGAAGAAATCGTGGCACCGGCTCAACATGGCCGCCGTTCACCGTCCGGGCACGGCGTTCATTCTGTCGGAGAGGAGTAAGTGGTGGGTAAGTTGGATGAGCGGGTTGCGCTGGTTACCGGTGGCGCTCGGGGGCAGGGCCGCTCGCATGCCCTGGCGATGGCGGCGGAGGGTGCGGCGGTCGTGGTGTGCGACTTAGCCGCAGACCTCGACGTCGTACCGTACCCGCTGGCGTCGCGATCCGATCTGGAGGAGACCGTTCGCCTTATCGAGGCTCAGGCGCAGCGCGCGTTGGGCTTGGTGGCGGACATGCGCGATACCGACCAGGTGCAGGGCGTCGTCGAGCGCGTGATCTCTGAATTCGGTCGTCTGGACATTCTTGTCGCGAACCAGGGCATTGTGAACGTGACGACGATCGAGAAAATGACGGACGTCGAGTGGGAAACGGTGCTTGACACCAACCTCGGTGGGATCTTCAAAGTCATCCGGGCCGTTTTGCCGCATATGAAAAGGGCCGGGTACGGACGGATCGTTGCAACCTCGTCGATGGGTGCCCGCAAGGCGCATCAGAATATGGCTCATTACATCGCGTCGAAATGGGGCGTCATCGGTCTCGTGAAGGCATGTTCGCTCGAAGTGGCTAACGATGGGATCACCGTCAACGCGATCTGCCCGGCAGCGGTCGGCACCGACCTCTTCTTTAATCAGGCGATGTACGACCTGTTTTGCCCCGACATCGAGCGCCCCACGAAGCAAGATTTCGAGAACCGCTTGAAAGTGCTCGACTACGGACTCAACGGTCGGCCGTACGTCGACGCCGAGCACGTCAGTCGCGCGTTGATGTATCTGGTGACCGACGACGACGGCGTCATCTCTGGACAGGTTATGGATGTGGCGCTCGGCGGTTCGGCGACCGGTATCCACTGACCGGTGTACCGACGAAAAGGCCGAGTGAGTGATGACGAAGTGCCGCGGCCGCGGCACTCAGCCCAGCAGCGCCTCGGTGACCGCGGCAAGTCCGCGCTGCTTCTCCAGACATCCGATCGCCGCCACCACTTCGTCGATCGCTTCCGGGCGGATGCGGCCGGCGACGTTCGCTCGGAACTTGGCCTCCAGCTCGTCGAACGACATCGGATCGGCCAAGCTGCCGCGCAGCACCAGCTGCTCGCGCTCGAACGTACGACCGTCGGCGGTGGTGATTGCGATCCGCGCCCCGTTCTGGGGCAGCTCGGTGGTGGCGTGCACCCGGACCTTGTCGCGAACCCCCTCGAGCCGCGCCAGTGCCGGTGCGGTGAAGGTGTCGACGGTGACTTCGCCGTCCGCTAATGCCGCCGCGACGTTGTAGGCCAGCGAGAACTTGCCTTCCAGTGGGGTGCGCGGCCACGGGTAGACCAGCACCTCGTTGAGGTTGCGGTGTTCGATCCATACCTCCACGTGATCGACGTCGACCTCGCGTAGGCCCTCGTCGCGGGTTAGTGCGATGGTGCCGTCAATCGCGTAATGGTTTGCGCCGCAACATGGATATAACTTGAATACGAGCCCCTCGTCGATGGCATAGCCGTCGCCGAGCCCGTCGAGGATGGCGTCTAGGTCGCCCGCGCCTGCACAGATCACGTCGTGCCAGCCGAACCGCTGCTCGAGCGCCTCGGTGCTGGCGGTGAAGCCGGAGCGGGCCAGCAGCGCCGCCTCGACGCCGGTGCGGTTGGCCAGTCCCGCGTGCAGCGGTTTGGTCATGGTGCCGAAATTGGCGCGCAGACCGCCTGATTGCGACGCGGCGATGCCCAGTGCGTGTGTGGTCTCGGTAGTGGTTAGGTCCAGCAGCCGGGCCGCTCCAGCGGCGGCGCCGAATACCGAGTACACCGATGGTTTGTGGTAGCCGGCCGCGTACGGGCCCAGCCGCGTGTCGGGGTACATCGTGGTGAGTCGGTGGGCCACCTCGTAGCCGATCACGAGGGCGTCGACGAAGGCCGCGCCGTCGACACCGGTGAGCTCCGCGACCGCGAGCACGGCAGGCACGATGGCCACACTCACATGGCCTGCGCCAAGGCCGATGTCATCGAAATCCAATGCGTGGCCCGCGGTGCCGTTCACCAGCGCCGCCAGTGTTGGGGCCAGCCGGACACCACCTCCCAGGAGGGCAGCGGGTCCATCAGTCGCCTGCGAGCGTGCGTAGTCCATGGCGATCCGGCTGGCCGGCTCGTTGCCGGCGGCGATGGTGACCCCGCACAGGTCTAGGACGGCCTGCCGGACGACCTCGAGCCCGCGCGCCGAGACGCCTCCGGCGGGTGCGTCGTGGACGAAGGCGGCAAGCTCCCGGGTGACTTGTCGTTGGGCGAGCGCCATCAGACCAGGAAACCAGATCGCGTGGCATCCGGGTGGCTTCTTGCGGTCATGTGCTTAGTTGCGCCAGCGCGGCATGCGTGCCGAAACCGCGGCGATGGTAGGTCAGCGGCGGCAGGTCGGCGTGATTGGTCTCGATGACCCGGCCCATGATGACGGTATGGTCGCCGCCCGCGACGAATTGTTCGGCGTCGCAGGCGAACCAGCAGGCCGAGCCGGTGATGTGCGGAGCGCCCGAACGCGACTCCCATACCACCGCGTCGAACTTGTCGTCGCCCTTCGTGGCGAACTTGCTGGCGATGGCGTCCTGGCTGTGACTGAGCACGTTCAGGCCGAAGCGGGAGGTGCTACCTAGCACCTGCAGCAGCGCCGACCCCCGGTCCAGCGCGATCAGCACCATCGGCGGGGTCAACGACAGCGAGCAGAATGCGCTGACGGTGGTGCCGTGGGGGCGGGCGTCGTCGAATGCGGTCACCACCGACACCGGGGTGCACACCGAACCCATCGCCGCCTTGAAGCACTCGGCCGCAGCAATCTTCGGGTCCGTGATCATGGGCCAAATCTACGTGGCCTCGATATCACTGTCAACACAAGCGTTGACAGTGAGAGTCCAGCGGTGTAAACGTGGATGTTGACAGGGCCGGAACAGCGTGGCACGTTACTGCAGTAGCGGTGCGGTCGCAGCCGGGCACCACGCGGATCGCCGCCGACGAAAAGCGAAAGGGTACTTCGATGACCTACCAGCCGCGCGAAAGCGGGCCGTTCGCCGGCCTGAAGCTGATCGATGCCGACTCCCACCTCACCGAACCCGTCGACCTGTGGACTTCCCGTGCGCCCGCCAAGTACAAGGACGTGGTGCCGCAGACCGGCATCGATTCCGCCGATGGCGTGAGCTACTGGTGGGTCGGCGGCAACATGAAGCTGGGGCTGGACAGCAGCATCGCGTTCGTCCGCAAGAACGGCGACAAGATCCCCTACTTCGGCGCCGACCTCATGGGCGGCCCGCGTGAGGACGTGCACGCGGCCGCGAGCGAGGCCAAGCCCCGTGTGGAGCTGCTCGACGAGATGGGCATCCACACCCAGATCGTGTACCCCAACGTGATGGGCTTCGCCGCACCGGCGATGGTGCAGCAGCTGGATCGCGAACTGGCCTATACGATCATCGCGATCTACAACGACGCCATCGCCGAGTGGCAGGAGGAGGGCCAGGGCCGGCTGCTGCCGCAGGCGGTGCTGCCGTTCTGGGACATCGAACACTCGGTCACGGAAGCCGTGCGCATCAAGGACCTCGGGCTGACCGGGGTGACCATGGCCGGTGAGCCACATCTGGGCGGGCTACCGGATCTTGGTCGCGCACACTGGGATCCGCTGTACGAGGTGCTGTCGGACCTGGAGTTGCCGATCAACATCCACATCGGCGCGCGCAACTTCAAGGGTGACCAGGGCGGCGCGGCGTGGCCGTCGCTGTCGGAGCGGGCCGCCAAACCGATCCGCTCGATCCAGACCGAGTTGTCCAACTCGCGGTTTATCTCCAACATCTGCTGCAGCGACGTGCTGATCCGCTGGCCGAAACTCAACTGGGTGTCGGTCGAGAGCGGCATCGGCTGGATTCCCTACGTGCTGGAGCGCGTCGACTACGAGTACCGCGAGGAGTTCGTCGGGGTGGAGGCGCCGGAGCTGCCGCCGGCTTTGGAACTGTTCCAGAAGGGTGTGTACGGCACGTTCTGGTTCGAGGAGGCCGGCCCGCTGGATCTCATCGACCGGATCGGCGCTGACAACATCCTTTGGGAGACCGACTTCCCCCACCCGACCAGCCTCTACCCGTCACCGGTGGAGCGCTCGGAGGAGAAGCTCAAGGACCTTTCGCCCGATGTGATCCGAAAGATCATGCAGGACAACGCCGCCAAGCTGTACAAGATCGCGGTCTAACGGCGCTGTATGGCCGCAGGCAATGTCGTCGCGGGCCGGACCGCCATCGTCGGTGTTGGCCATACCGCGCAGGGTGAGCTTCCGGGCCACTCGGCCGAGGAGAACGCCGTCGACGCGGCGCTGCTGGCGCTGGCCGATGCCGGGCTCGCTCTCGACGACGTGGACGGGCTCGTCGCCTGCAAGTCGGTTCAGGGCCAAGGCAACGACGTCAACGTGGGGGCGTTGCTCGGCGTGAACCTGCCCTACGTTCAGTCGCTGGACTACGGCACGTGCAACTTCTCGTTGCATCTGGCCGTCATGGCGATCGTCAGCGGGATGGCCAGCTCGGTGCTGCTGACCTACGGGGCCAACGCGCGCAGCGGCAAGTTCGACTTCGGCAAGCCGGTGTACGGCGCGGACATGGCCTCGGCGGCTGGGCTTGTCCACATCGCAGGCCGGGCCGGGCTGGCCCTGCAGCGGCACAAGGCGATCTACGGCACCACCGACGAGCAGTTTGGCATGCTGGCTGTGGGGCAACGTGTTTGGGCGCAGGACAACCCCAACGCGATCTTCCGCACGCCGATGAGCATGGCCGAATACCTGGCCGAGCCGTACATGGTCGACCCGCTGCGCCGCTCGGACGTCACGATGATCTCCGATGGCGGCGTCGCGCTCGTGGTCACCACCGCCGAGCGCGCGCGGCAACTGCCGAATCCGCCGGTGTACATCTCGGGCATGGCGGAGTACGCAGGGGTGCGTGGCGAACACAACCCGGAGAACCTGATGCGCCCGTGGCTGCGGGACTCGGCCACGGCGATCTGGGCGAGCACCGGCCTGCGCCCGGCCGACATCGATGCGCTCTACATCCAGGATCCGACGGCGCTCTGGTCGCTGCAGATGCTGGAGTACTACGGCTTCTGCGGTATCGGCGAGGGCGGTCCGTTCCTGGCTGAAGGTCACACGCTGCCTGGCGGGTCGCTGCCGCTCAACACCCACGGCGGACAGCTCTCGGAGAGCTACACCTGGGGCTGGATGCACGTCGTCGAGGCGGTCCGGCAGCTGCGCGGTCAGGCGGGCGAACGCCAGCTCGACGCTCCCGAGATCGGGATGTACTGCTCAAGTCACGGGTTTGTGAAGGCGGCGGTGTCAGTGCTGTCCACCAGCCAAAGCGTTGGCCAGTGACCGGACTTTCGCCTACCGATGATCCGTTGACGGGCCCGTTCTTCGAGGCTGCCGCGCAGGGCAGGCTCGTCGTGCAGCGCTGCAATTCGTGCAAGGCGCTGCGGTGGCCGCCGTTGAGCGGCTGCCCCGAGTGCCGTAGCCGCGACACCGCCTGGGTCGAGGTGGCCCCGACGGGAACGGTGTGGAGCTTCGTGGTGTACCACCGCGCGTTTGCGGCCGAGCTGCGCGCGCACATCCCGTACACCGTGCTGATGGTCGAGCTCGACGACGGCCCCTACCTCGTGGGGCGCCTGGTGGACGGCGCGGCGCCGGTGACTGTCGGCGCACGGGTGGTCGCTGAGTTCGTTGACACCAACGGCGTGGCGTCGGTGCAGTGGAAGAGCGCCTAACAAGCGATCTGACAAGGGAGTAGCCATGGGACAGCTGGACGGGCGGGTCGCCTTCATCACCGGGGGTGCCCGCGGGCAGGGTCGCGCCCACGCGCTTGCGCTGGCCGCCGAGGGCGCCGACGTCGTGGTCATTGACATCGCCGCCGACCTGCCGGAGCTCGGTTACCGGCTGGCCGGCGCCGATGACCTTGCCGAGACGGTGAAGCTGGTCCGGGAGTACGGCGTGCGCGCGGAGGGGCTGCAGGTCGATGCGCGTGACACCGAGCAGCTCAATGACGCGGTGGCGCGCACGGTCGCGGACTTTCGGAGCCTCGACATCCTGGTCGCCAACCACGGCGTCATCGACTTCTCCACGGTCGAAGAGACCTCGGATACCCTGTGGCACAGCATCATCGAGACCAACCTGACCGGTGTCTTCAAGGCCATCAGGGCGGTCATCCCACAGATGCGCCACCAGAAGTTCGGCCGCATCGTCGCAACCACCTCGATGGGCGCGCGCAACACCGCGCCAAACCTGGGACACTACATCGCCGCAAAGTGGGGGGTCATCGGGCTGGTCAAGACGACCGCACTGGAGCTGGCAAGCGACGGGATCACCGTCAACGCGCTGGCGCCCGGCGCGGTGGAGACCGACCTCTTCTTCAACCAGCCGACCTACGACATCTTCGTCCCCGACATCGCCAACCCCACCGAGCGGGACTTCCGCAGGCGGCTCGACGATCTCGACTATGGCCTCAACGGGGTGCGGTTCCTGCAGCCCGAGGATGTCTCGCGTGCCCTGCTGTACCTGGTCACCGACCGGGGTCTGATGACCGGCCAGGTGCTGGAGCTCGGCCTGGGTACGTCGGCCCGCGGCATCTACTGACGCGAGCATCCATGCGGTACACTTGTCAACATGTGCGTTGACGATCGCGGTCGGTGCCGGCCCGGCCTCCGTCGTCGCGGGTCCAGACAGGAGCGCTGACCATGTTTTTCGGACGCACCGACCACTTCATCGCGAGTAGGTGGGTGGACGCCAAGGGTGGCGAGACCATCGACGTCATCTCACCGTCGACTGAACAGCTGGTCGGCCGGGTACCGGTGGCGCTACCCGAGGAGATCGATGCCGCCATCGCCGCCGCGCGCGAAGCGCTCGACATCGGACCGTGGCCGCGGCTCAGTGTCAGCGAGCGCGCACAGTACCTGCGTCGGCTGGTCGCCGGGTTAGACGCCCGCCGCGATGCGATCGTGCGCGCCCAGATCGATGAAATGGGTGCACCCTTCCGGTTCGTCGTTGAAAACTTCGACGCCATCGCGCCGTTTTTGGAACGGATGATTAAGGACGCCGAGCGGATCGCACTGCGCGAGGTGCGCGACGGAACGGTCGGCAAAGTGCTGGTGCTGCGGGAGCCGATCGGCGTCACCGCCGGGGTGACACCGTGGAATTCGCCGGTGATGGTGGAGCTTTCGAAACTGTTTCCTTCGCTGCTGATGGGCTGCCCCATCGTGCTCAAGCCCGCGCCAGAAGCCCCGCTCAGCGCTTACCTGATCGGCGACGCCGTCGTGGACGCGGGCATCCCCGAAGGCGTGGTCAGCATCGTCAACGGCGGCGTCAACGAAGGCGCCTACCTGGTGGGGCACCGCGGTATCGACCATGTGACGTTCACCGGCAGCGCCCAGGCCGGCAGGGCCATCGCTGCCGCCTGCGCCGAGCGGCTGTGCCGGGTGACCCTTGAGCTCGGCGGCAAGTCGGCGGCGGTCATCCTGCCAGGGGTCGACATGACCCCGTTCTTGCCGGCGCTGATCGGCGGATCCCTGCGCAACAGCGGGCAGATCTGCGTCTCCACCAACCGCGTCATCGTCCAGGAGGACGACCGCGACCGGTTGGTCGCGCAGCTAGTCGACTACGTGTCGCAGATGAAGGTCGGCGACCCGCACGACACCGATACCGACTTCGGCCCATTGGCCGCGGCGCATCAGCGTCGGGTCGTCGAGCATTTCATCGAGTCGGGCATCGCCCAGGGGGGGCGGGTGGTACTGGGCGGCGGGCGCCCCGCCGATCAGCCCCGCGGTTGGTATGTCGAGCCGACCATCTTCGTCGACGTCGATCCCACGATGGCCATCGCCCAGGAGGAGATCTTCGGACCCGTGCTGTCGGTGATGACCTACCGCGACGAGCGGGAAGCCGTGGCCATCGCCAACGACAGCCGCTATGGCCTGGGCGGGGCCGTGTTTGCCCACGAACCCGAGCACGGCATCGAGATCGCCTCGCGCATCGTGACCGGAACCTGCTCGGTCAACGGCGGCCCTCCGTCGGGTGGTGGCGCGCCGTTCGGCGGCCGCAAGGACTCCGGGCTGGGCTATGAGGGCGACGTGGAGGGTCTGGAGAGTTTCCTCGAGCTCAAGTCCATCACGTTGCCCCCCGATTACCGGCCCGCCGGTCACTCGTACTGATGCTCCCGACGGCAATTATCCAGGAGGTATATCCCATGTCCAAGTGCATCGTCGCCGCCCTGACCGACCTCGACGACGACACGCCGCTGATGCGGGTGGAGGCCAACGGGGTGCCCGTGTGCCTGGTCCGGCTGGCCAGCGGTGAGGTCTTCGCGATCAGCGATCTGTGCAGCCATGACGAGATCGAGCTCAGCGACGGCGAACTCGACGGCGAGGACGTCGAATGTCCAGCGCACGGTTCGCGTTTCAATGTGCGCACTGGCGAGGTGAGCGGTCTGCCCGCCGAAGATCCGGTGGCGACCTACCCGGTCACCACGGAGGACGGCAAGATCATCATCGACGTGTGAGCGGCGCGTCGGACGCAGCGAGCAATTCGGTGCGGACCGCGGCGACGTACTTGGGCCGATCAACGGCCAGCACCGCGGTCAGTTCGCCGGCGGCGTCGTACCATTGGGCTGCCCAGCCCGCCTCGGTGTCCTCGTCGATGGTGACCGTATCGGCCGGATAGTGGTGGCCGACGTACTCGACGCGGTGGCCGAACTGGTCGCTCCAGAAGTAGGGCACGGGGTCGTGGACCAGTTGGGCGCCCGAGCCGTTGACGATCCCGTCGGCCACCACCGTCGCGGCGGTGTATGCGTCGTCCCAATGCTGCACGTTCAGGCGGCGCCCATAGCGGCGTGACCACCAGGCTGCGCAGTCACCCAGTGCGAACACGCCGGTGTCGCCGTCGGCCCGCAGGTGCTCGTCGACCGCCACTGCCGGAAGCAGCTCCAGCCCGCTGCCCGCGAGCCAGCCGGTGGCGGGCCGCACCCCGACGCCGGTGACCACCACGTCGGCGGCGATCAGCTCGCCACCGGCGAGGTGCGCGCCGTCAGGTTCGACCGCAGTGACGCCCTGGCCGGTGCGCAGCTCGGCGCCGTCCCACCAGGAGGCGAACCGGCTACCGAGTGCGCTGCCAAGGGCCTGCGCCAGAGGCGCGGGGTGGTACTCCAGCCCGGTCACCCGGCAGCCACGCTGCAGCGCCGCGTAGGCCACCTCGGCGCCGATCCAGCTGGCGCCGATCACGACGACATGTGCCCCAGGAACTAACCTGTCGCGCAGGGCCACCGCCTCGGTGTCGGTGCGCAGCGTGAGCTGTTCGCCGTCGCCGGGCAGCCGCACCGGGGTGGCGCCGGTGGCGACCACCAGGCGTGAGAACTCAACGGGGCCAGCCGATGTCAGCACGCGCCGGCTGCTCAGCTCTAGTGATTCGGCCACCACCCCGAGCCGCACGTCAATACCCAGTTCTTCGTAGCGAACCTTAAGCGGTTTGGAGTCACGCTTACCTTGGATGACCGCCTTGGACAGCGGCGGCCGGTCGTAGGGCAGGTTGGGCTCGCCGCCGATCAACACGATCGACCCGGAGTAGCCGAGCCTGCGCAGCTCGGTGCACGTGCGGCTGCCCGCGAGGCCGGCGCCGACGACGACGACCGGTGTCTGGCTGTCCCGGGTCACGCCAGTCAACATAGCAGTTGACAGCGCCTCGGACGAGTGCCATTGTTCAAAAGTGAGTGAAGGAGGAATGTCCCATGACTGAGCCCGCTGCCGGCGATGAAGCGACCCCGGCGGAACCAGCGGACGGCGCGAAATGTCCTTTCGCGCCGGTGAATCGGCTGGCCGACGTGTCGAAGCTGCTGCGCTCCAAGACTGCGGTCACGCACAGCCCCGACCTGTTCGCTGGCCGTAAGAGCGACGAGGTCAACGGCGAGATCAACGTCCGTGAATTCCTCGGCGCTTCGATGATGTTTCTCGAAGGCGAGTCGCACCGCCGCCGCCGCAAGCTGCTCAACCCGCTGGTCCGCGCCGACGCGCTGGACGGCATCCGCGAGGACATCGTGCTGCCCGAGGCCGACCGGCTGATGGCGCTGCGGCTGGCCGAACCCGATGCGAACGGCAAGCGCGGGATGGACCTCGTCGAATTCCTCGAGCGGGTGTTCATCCACTTCACCGCGCGGCTCATCGGCCTGATCGGCCTGGACACCGACGATCGGCTCGCGCTGATGCGCTCGTTCGCCGGACCGATCGCCGCAGGCACCAGCTCGGCCTTCCTTGACGACCGCGACCAGGTGAACCAGCGGGCGCTGCGAGCCAAGTCCGAGTATGTCAAGGAGTTCTTCGAACCCTCGCTGGCCTGGCACCGCGAACAGCGCGCCCGGATCGAGGCGGGCGAGCTCGCCGAGGACGACGTGCCCAACAGCCTGCTCAAGATGGTGGCCGCTGGCCTCGCGCCGGAGTGGGAGGACGAATCCAACGCCGTCGTCGAGTCGACGCTGCTGTTCGCGGCCTCGGTGAGCACCAGCACCCAGTCGATCGTGCACACCATCGATCTAGTCCAGACCTGGCTGGCCAGCCACCCGGAGGACATCCCGCGCAGGACCGATCCGACGTTCTTGCTGCACTCTCTGCAGGAGATCATCCGGATGCGCGCCACGTTCTCGCCGTACACCACGCGGCTGGCGCTGGAGGAGGACGAGCTGTCCGACGGTAGGAAAATCCACCCCGGCCAAGAGTTGCGGATCGAGTACGTGAAGGCCAACCGCGACACCGACGTGTTCGGACCGGACGCAATGGGATTCAACCCCAACCGGCCGACGCCGGCCAACGGCACGCCGCGCTACGGCCTCGGCTTCGGTGTCGGCACCCACCAGTGCTACGGGCTGCGTGTGGTGGTCGGTAACGACGGCCAGGGTGGCGCGCACCTGGAGCTGCTGCGCAAGCTGATGACCGCGGGAGTGCGTCCCGACCCCGACAACCCACCGGTCGGCCTCGACAAGGACATGAGCAAGTTCGAGGTGGAGGACATCCCCCGGTATGTGAAATACCCTGTGGTATTCGACAATTGGGAGCAGGTGCAGAAGTCCGCGGTGCCGCTGGCCACGGCCGCGCAATGAGTCCGCGGGGCGAGATCGGCCAAATCGAGACATGCCAGGGCGGCGCGCCCCAGACGGGCGGCTGCGCCGCCTCAGCGTTGCCCGGGACCTAGGAAGAGAAGATAAGGGACGATTATGGGCGCGCCCACGATGGCGAAGACGGGTAACACGCAGGCTCTTGCCGAATATCTCGTCGGCCTGCGCTATGAAGAGCTGCCCGTCGAGGCGGTGGAGCTGCTCAAGATCTTCACTCTGGAATGCCTCGGGCACATGACACTCGCGCACGCCCAGCCGGTGAGCAGGCTGCTTGTCGACTACGCCCGCCAGCTCGGCGCCGCCGATCAGGCCAGCGTCATCGGCGGCGGGTTCAAGACGTCGATCGCCGAGGCCGCCTACGTCAACGGATCCCTCGCGCATGCCGACGAGCTGGAGTCCTACGGCACCCTGCCTGGCACCGGATTGATCCCTCCAATCGTCGCGGCGCTCGCGGTGGGCGAGTACAAGAACAGCTCCGGCCGCGACTTCATCACCGCCGTCGTCGCGGGCATCGAGATGCAGGGCAGGCTCGGCATGGCCGGCATCGGCGCTTGCGACCGCGGGTTCATGGGGATCTCCCTGGTCGGGCCGGGCGGCGCTGTCGTCGCCGCAGGCCGGCTGTTCGGTCTCGACGTCAACCAGCTGCGCAACGCGATGGGCACCGCGCTGCCGCTGGGCAATGGCAGCACCCGCGGCTGCGGGTCGATGGCCCACGTGCACGAGGCCGGAATTCCGGCGCGCACTGGCGTATTCGCCGCGCAGGTCGCGGCCGCCGGCTTCACCGCGTGCACCGACTACCTCGACGGCAACTATTCGTGGGGTGTGCAGTTCGCCGGCGAGACCGGCGCCAGGCCGTATGACGAGGCGAAGCTGACGGCCGGCCTGGGTGAGCGGCTGTTCCTGGAGCTGGCGGGCGTGGCACCCAAGCAGTACGGCTCGTGCGGGGTCACCCACCAGACCATTCACGGCACCATTGAGATCATGCGCGACAACGGTATTGGGCCCAACGACATCGAGTCGATCGAGTTGCGGGTGACGCCCTGGGCCGACCGCATCGCCCCGTACCGGGAACCGGTCAGCGGTGAGCAGGCGAAGTTCAGCATCCGCCAGGGCGTCGCGGGTCTGCTGGTGGGCGGCATCCCCGAGCTGCCGTACACCCACGCGTTCGACGACGGGGCCGCCCGCGACCCGCGCTACGTCGAGGCCCGCAAGCGGGTCGACGTCGTGGTGTTGGAGGGCGAAAGTGTGCGTGGCTTCGCCGACCAGACCGTGATCGTCAGGCTGGGCGACGGCCGGGTGATCACCAAGGTGGTGCCGAGCCTCGAGCCGCAGCGGCATACCCTCGACGAGCGCATCGCAATGTT